>JAKAGJ010000201.1 GCA_021815655.1 Deltaproteobacteria bacterium
CCAGGACGACTTCCCCCTGCCCCTGGCCCGCCAACTCTTGGGGCCTTCCGCCATCCTGGGCGGTTCGGCCTCCAGCCTTAAGGAGGCGCGCAAATGCCTGGCCGAGGGGGCGGACTACCTGGGCTTCGGCCCGGTCTTCGCCACCACCTCCAAGGATGACGCCGGCCCGGCCAGCGGCCTGGCCCTGCTGGCCAGGGTGGTGAAGGAGATCGCCCTGCCGGTGGTGGCCATCGGCGGCATAAATGCCGGCAACGCCCCCCAAGTCATGGCCGCCGGTGCCCACGGGGTGGCGGTCATCAGCGCCGTGGTCTGCCAGGAAGACCCCAGGGCCGCCGCCCGCGCCCTGGACCAGGCCCTGGGCTATCCGGCCGGGGGCGGCCATGCCTGAGACCCTGGCCGGCCTGGGCGAATTCGGGCTCATAGCCCGCCTGGAAGACCTGCTGGGCCGCCAGGGGCGGGCCGCGCCGGGGGTGGTCCTGGGCCTGGGCGACGACACCGCCATCTTGAGGCCCCAGCCGGGCAACGAGCTGTTGGTCACCTGCGACACCCTGGTGGCCGGGCGCCACTTCCTGCCCGGGGTCATTGCCCCCCAGGAGCTGGGGCGGCGGGCCATGGCCGTAAACCTTAGCGACATCGCGGCCATGGGGGGACAGCCCCTCTACGCCCTGGTCAGCCTGGGGCTGCAAGCCCAGACCTTGGTGGCCGAGGTGGAGCAGATATACCAGGGCTTTTTGACCGAGTTGAACCCCTGGGGGGCGGCGGTGGTGGGCGGCAACATCACCAAGACCGAGGGGCCGGTCTTCATCGACGTCACCCTCATCGGCCAAATCGCGGCCGGGCGCGCCCTGCGCCGCGCCGGCGGCCGGGCCGGCGACGCCATCCTGGTGACCGGCCACCCCGGCCAAGCCGCCGCCGGACTGCGCCAGCTGCGCCAAACGCCCCAGCAGGCCGACCCTGAGCTGCGGCGTGCCTATCTCACCCCCACGCCCCGCCTGGCCGCCGGCCAGGCCGTGGCCTTGAGCGGCCTGGCCAACGCCATGATCGACATCAGCGACGGCTTGTTGGGCGATCTGAACCACATCTGCGAGCAGAGCCGGGCCGGGGCGCTAATCGAGGCGGCCCGCCTGCCCGTCAGCCCGGCCCTGGCCACCGCCGCCCGCGCCTGGGGCCTGGACCCCCTGGAGCTGGTCTTGGGCGACAGCGACGACTACGAGCTGATAATCACCTGCGCCCCTGAGCGGGTGCCGGCCCTGACGGCGGCTTTTGGCGCCGTGGGCGACCTGGCCCTGAGCCGGATCGGCCATCTGACCCCCGCCGGCCAGGGCCTGCGACTGCTGGAGGCCAACGGCCAGCTCCGGAGGCTAAGCCCCCGGGGCTGGGACCATTTCAGCAGCTGAGGGCAGGAGGTGTGGCGCGACACCCGTGTGAGTGTCGCGCCCCCGATTTGCGCCTGGCCGCTACGCGATCAAGCCACGCACCTGACGGGAGATTGCTACACCGCGTTGGCAATGACGCCTATTCTTGACATGGGCAAGAACGGGCGGGATCGGTAAGGTAGTGGCAACAGGTATGGCTTGCATGATTTGGTAGATTGCCTAATGACCTAGCCTCCCCCGCAACCGACAAGGAGACGACATGAGCCCCGCCAACATGGCCGCCCAGGCCGGCCAGGACCTGGCCCGCCTGCGCCAGCAAAAACCCCTGGTGCACAACATCACCAACCTGGTGGTGATGAACTTCAACGCCAACGCGCTGCTGGCCGCCGGGGCCTCGCCGGTGATGGCCCACGCCCACGAGGAGGTGGAGGAGATGGTCCGCCTGGCGGGGGCCTTGGTGCTGAACATCGGCACGCTCACCCCCCACTGGGTGCAGTCCATGGAGATCGCCGGCCGCCAGGCCAACCAACTGGGCATCCCGGTTATCCTGGACCCGGTGGGGGCCGGGGCCACGCGGCTGCGCACCCAGTCGGCCCTGCGCCTGTTGCAGCAGATCAAGATCAGCGTGGTGCGCGGCAACGCCTCGGAGGTGCTCTCCCTGGCCAGGAGCGGCGGCGGCACCAAGGGCGTGGACAGCATCCACGGCGTGGACGAGGCCGTGGAGGCGGCGGGGCTTCTGGCCCGGGAGCTGGGCACGGTGATCGCCATCACCGGCCAGCGCGACCTGGTCACCGACGGCCAAAACCAGTGGCGGGTGGCCAACGGGCACGCCATGATGGGCTCCATCACCGGCATGGGCTGCGCGGCCACGGCCATGATGGGGGCCTTCCTGGCGGTGCAGCCCGACCCGGTGGCGGCGGCGGTGGGGGGCTTGTGCTTCCTGGGCCTGGCCGGGCAGAGGGCGGCGGCCGCCAGCCGGGGGCCGGGCAGCTTCCAGGTGGCCTTCCTGGATGAGCTGATGTCCCTGACCCCGGACGATCTGAGCGCTGGCGCCCTGATCCAGACCTCCTAAGCGGGCCGCGAGCCGCGGCTGGGATAAACGGGTCGGGCCGGGCGCCCCGTGGCGGGCACGTCGCCTAGGAGGCTTGGCGCTTGAGGATTTCCAAGGCTTCCTGGGCTTGGCGGGCCTCCACATGGTGGCGCTTGGCCAGGTCCTCGGTCTTGCGCTTGAGGAAGAAATAGAGGTCTTCCAGGCTCTCGGAGTCCAGGAGGGCCAACAGGCTGGTCACGGCCTGGCCGACCTCGGGCTGGGCCGGAGGGGCGGGCGCTGGCGCGGGGGCGGGGCCCCAGACCACCTGCTCGGGGGCGATGCCGCAGCGGGCGGCCACGGCCTCGATGAGGCGATCGGGCAACAGGCGCTTGCCGGTCTCGTAGCGGTTGTACTGGGCCTGGCTCAGCCCCAGGCCCTGGGCGAACTCGGCCTGGGTCTGCCCGCCGCGCAACTCCTTGAGGCGCAGGCCCACCTTGAGGGCGATCATTTCATGTCCCTCGCGAATAATCCACCCCCGTCGGCGGGACCGGCCTGGGCCTGGCCCTCGCCGCCTGGAGCACGGGTGGCTAAGGGCACCCGCGCCGTGGTCGGCAACTTTGGCTACAGGCTAACCCATGGCGCGCCCGGCGTCCAGTCCTCACCAGCGGGCGGCCAGGCTGAGCAGCACGTGCAGGGGGGCCAAACCCTGGCGGTCCAGCCCGCCCAACAGGCGTTGGAAGACCAGGGCCGTGAGCAAGGCGTCGCCCAGCGCGGTGTGGCGCCCCTCCTGGGGCAGGCCGAAACGCCGGGCCAGGGCGTCCAGGTTGCATTGCGGGGAGCGTTCGCGGATGCCATAGGGGTCGGAGGGCAGCACCACGCCCTGGCAGAGCAGCACGGTGTCCAGCACCAGGTTCTGCAAGGGAAAGCCGTAGAGGCTTTTCATGGTGCGGTTGATGAAATGCAGGTCAAAGGGCGCGTAGTGGGCCACCAGGATGTCGTGGCCCAGGTAGGCCAGGAAGTCCTGAAATACCAGGCTGGCGTGGCGGGCGTGGGTGAGCATGTCCGGTTTGATGCCGTGAACCTTGATGGCCTCGGCGGGAATCTCGCGGCCGGGGTTGACCAGCTCGTTGAAGCGGTCGCCCAGGCGCACGCGTCCCTGCTGGAGGCGCACCGCGCCCACGCTCACCACCCGGTCCTTGAGGGGGTCCAGGCCGGTGGTCTCCAGGTCGATGAACACATAGGAGCAACTCAGGGCCGGGGTCTTGCCGTTGAGCCGCTCCAGGGCCTGGAGATTGGCCGCGGCCAGGGGGGGCAAGGGTCTCCCCCCCAGCCGCGCCCGCAAAAGGCGGTTCTTGAGCTTGGCCCGGATCAGGCCCATGGATTTAGCCCCGGCAAGCCCTGCTTGTCCGGTGGCCCCGGGGAAAGCCGCGCCAGGCCCACCATCAGCCCTCCCAGACCTGGGGCGCCTGGGACTCGAAGGTCTGGTACTCGATGCGGTAGGGCCTGATGAGCACCACGCAGTAGTCGGGGTCGTCGGCGCCCTTGAAGTAGGCCTTCAGCTCGTCGTGCCAGTACTTTCGCTTGATGGCCGGGTCGGTGGAGACCTCGGCCCGCCCGGCGATCTGCAGATAGGGTTGGCCCATGCTGCCCAAGGTGTTGTGCCCCACGGTGAGATGCACCTCGGGGTTGCCGCGCAGATGGGCGATCTTGCGCGAGCCCAGGAAGGTGCAGAAGTGGATGGTGAGGTCCGGGTCGGCCTGGGGCACCACGTAGCGGGTCCAGGGCTTGCCGTCGGGGGTGACGGTGGCCAAGGCCCCCAGCACCGGCTGGCCGATGATGGCCAGGATCTTGTCCTTGAGGCTGGTGGTCATGGTCTGCTCGCTCCTTTCGCTTGCCGCCGCGCCGCCCGGCGGACCCCCCGGTCCGGGCGCGGCGCGGCTGGTTTTGGGCAATGGGTCGTCTTTAGTATGGCCCGCCGCAACCCGCAACGGTAACCACGGCCGCCGACCCGGGCGGCGGCGGGCGCGCCGCCCTAGCCGCGCCTGGCCAGCTTGTTGGCCAGGATGGAGATGAGCCCGCCCAGCATGATGTAACCCAGGATCACCTCGGCCAGCACCAGCATGGCCGCGGTCTCGCTCTTGGGGGTGATGTCGCCAAACCCCAGGGTGGTGAAGGTGACGCCGCTGTAATAGATCATCGTGAGCAGCGAGTAGGGCAAATGGCTGAACTCGAAATGGGCCGCCCCCAAGAGGAAGTACAAGCAACCAAAGATCGTGGCGATCAAGACCGACAAGCCGGCCCAGCGTGGCAGGGAGTGGCCGCAGTCGCTGGTGATCCACCACAGCCAAAACCAGCCGGGGTGGGCCTGGCGGTACTCCTCCAGGAATATCTGCCCCTCGGCGTAGGACTTGAACCGCTGGCTGCCGTAGCAGGAAGCCAGGCGCGCCCCGAAAAAGGCATGTTGCCGGCAGTCGTGGGTGAATCTAACGCCGGTAAGGTTGACGTGCTCCAGGTTGGCGCTGCGCAGGTCGGCCTGGCGCAGGTCGGCGCCCACCAGGGAGGCCCCCAGGAAGTCGGCCTCGCGCAGGTCGGCCTGACGCAGGTCGGCGTTTTCCAGATGGGCGCCCTGAAAGCTGGCGCCATGGCTGGTGGCCGAGCCGTGGCGGTCCTCCCAGGAGCCGCCAGGGGCGTTGAAGGCCAGCCAGGAGGTTTTTATGCCGCGCAGGTCGGCTCCGCCCAGCAAGGCCCCCCGCAGACTGGCGCCCACCAGGGTGGTTTCCCGCAGGTCGGCGCCCAGCAGGTGGGCGCCGTCCAGGTCGGCGGCGGAGAGCAGGGCTCCCCGCAGGTCGGCTTGGTTGAGCACGGCCCCGCGCAGGTCGATG
>JAKAGJ010000202.1 GCA_021815655.1 Deltaproteobacteria bacterium
GGGGTAGGCCGTCCACCTGGGCGGCCAGATCGGCCGGGGCCAGCTCGCCCGAGGCCGCCCGGCGGCCCAGGGCCTTGCCCAGGCGCTTGCCCTCCTCGCGCGCCTCATCGTCGCGCCCGCCGCCGCCCATGGCCGCGGCCCGCTCCATGGCTATCTGGATGCTGGATTTTATCTCGGCCACGCTCGCCTCCCATGGACATGGGGTCGTCACGCCGGAGCCCGGCGGGGCCGGCTCCTCAAGTATATGGCAAAGCCTGGCCCCCCTCAATGAGCGAGGGGCCGCCAGAACGGCGGCCCCTCGCGTGTCATGCCTGGCAAGGCGGTGGAGCCTCTACTCCTCCTCCTCGTCCTCCTCGTCCTCCAGCACCACGCCCAGGGCCTCCCACTGGGCGTCGGCCTCGGCGTTGGCCTTGGCCACCTCTTCCTCGCTCCAGGGCTCGATGATGATGCTGTCGGCCAGAAGCTCCCAGAGATACATGGTCTCGATGCCCAGGTCGTATTCCTTGGTCAGCGACTTCATGATCTGGTCGCGGCAGTTGTGGCAGGGGGCGATCACCAGCTCCGCGCCGGTCTGCTTGATCTGGTCGGCCTTCTTGCGGCCGTAGTAGAGGCGCTCGTTGGCGTAGGGCATGGCCCAGGCGCCGCCGCCCGCGCCGCAGCAGAAGTTGTTTTCCTTGGTTGGGTAGGTGTCCACCCAGGTGTCGCAGATCTGGTCCACGATCCAGCGGATCTCGTCATAGTAGCCGTGGCCGAAGGTCTTCTCCGACTTGCGGCCGTAGTTGCAGGGGTCGTGCACGGTGGTGAGCCGGCCCGCGAACTTCTCGCGGTCGATCTTGACCCGGCCTTCCTTGATGTATTCCATCATCAGCTCGAAGACGTTCATGACCTTGAACTCTTCGAAGGCCTCGGGGAACCACTTCTTGAGACTAAGCCTAGTCCCAAAGTAGGCGTGGCCTCACTCTGGTAAGAGCAAGACCTCGGCCTTCAAGCGCCGGGCGTTGTCCAGCACCCGGCGCGCCTGCTCCTTCATGGTCTCGTCGTCGCCGCTGAACAGGCCCCAGGTCACGCCCTCCCACTCGGTGCTGCTGACGGTCCAGCTCTCGTGGGCGGCGTAGTATATCTTCCACCAGAAGCGCATGTCCTCGGGCTCGCCGAAGGGCTCCTTGGAGTTGATGGTGGTGATGACCCGGGCGCCCACCTTGTCGACGGGCACGTAGAAGCCGGGGCAGCACTCGTCCATCTCCTCGTGGCCAACCTCGGCCAAAAGCTGCACGAAGTCGTCCTTGGGGATGCCCAGGTTGTTGCCACGCTGCATGGACATCATGGCGCCCTTGTGGATGGGCCCCGGCACCTTGTCGCGATCGCGCAGGCCGCGGGCCTTGCGCATCATGGCCAGGATCTCCACGCCCATGGGGCAGGCGCGCTCGCAGCGGCCGCACAGGGTGCAGATCCAGGGGAACCTGGAGTTGATCAACTCGTCATCCAGGCCCAGGGCGGCCATGCGCACCGCCTTGCGGGGGTCCATGCCGTCCACGCCGGTGACAGGGCACCCGCCGGCGCAGGTCCCGCAGGTCAGACATACGTCCGCCCATTTGGGGTCGACGCGGAGCTTGCTCTCGCGCTTGCCCAGTTTGATCGGCTCTTGACTCATATCAGTCTCCCCTTGATTTGGAGCCTGGGGACCGTCCCTGCCGTCGGGTCAGGGCCCGCCCCTGCTTGTTCTTTATCCGCCAACGCGGCCCAGGCCCGCGCCTTTGCGCAACCGCCTAGTATTCCCTTGGCAGCCTGTCGAGCTGGGTCTTGGTGAACACGGGGCCGTCCTTGCAGACGTACTCCGGGCCCACGTTGCAGCGGCCGCAGATGCCGATGCCGCACTTCATGCGGTTCTCCAGGCTCATGATGATCTGGTCGGACTTCCAGCCCAGCTTGTCGAAGACCGGCTGGGTGAACTTGATCATGATGGGCGGGCCGCAGATGAGCGCGATGGCGTTGTCCGGGTTGGGCGCGGTCTGCTCCGTGACCGTGGGCACGAAGCCCACCAGGCCGCTCCAGCCGGGGGCCTCGCGGTCGATGGTCACGCAGACCTTGGCCTGCCCGCTCTTCTGCCAGGCCGTCCACTCTTCGGTATAGAGCAGCATGCCCGGGGTGCGCGCGCCATAGATGAAGGTGATGTCGCCGTACTTGGCGCGGTTGTCAGGATGCAGCAGCCAGTTCATGGTGGAGCGCAGGGTGGTCACCGCGAACCCGCCGGCCACGATCACGATGTTCTTGCCCTCGTTGGCCTTCAGCGGATAGCTGTTGCCCAGGGGACCGCGCACCCCCATCACGTCGCCGGCCTTCATGTTGTGCAGGCGCGTGGAAACCGCGCCCACCTTGTTCACCGTGAACAGAAGGTCCTTGCCCTCGGTGGGGCTGGAGGCTATGCCGATGGGGATCTCGCCGTAGCCCGACACCGAAAGCTCGGCGAACTGGCCCGGCATATACTTGAAGGCCTCGGCGTCCTCGTCCCTCATGAACTCGAACAAAAAGGACTTGAGCTGCTTGTCCTCGGTCTCCACCCGCGTCTGCTTGATGCGCACCGGGTAGGGTATGTAGGTGTTTCTCATCTTCCCTCTCCCGGCCTAGGCGTTCATGTCGTTGACGACGCGGCGCACGTCGATGTTCACCGGGCAGAGCTGCACGCAGCGCCCGCAACCCACGCAGCCGATCTCGCCGCCGCGCTTGACCGGAATGTACTTGAACTTGTGCATGAACCTCTGCCGCACCCGGTCCTTCTTGGTCCCGCGCGGGTTGTGACCCGTGCCGTGCATGGTGAACAGCCAGCTCATGCAGGTGTCCCAGTTGCGCACCCGCCGGCCGGACTCGCCCTGCACCTCGTCCTGGATGTCGAAGCAGTGGCAGGTCGGGCAGCAGAAGGTGCAGGTGCCGCAGTTCAGGCAGCTCTCCTGCACCCGGTCCCAGTGCCCCGCCTCGTAAAGCTCCATCACCTCGCGGGACTTCACCTGGTCCATGGAAACCCCACCCGTGATCTTGGCCTCGGCCGCGATCTTCAGCTCGGCCGCCTTGGCCTCGTCGCCGGCCGCCGCCGCCGGCAGATCCTTGGCCAGCTCGGCGCCCTTGTCGTTCAGCACCTTCACCAGGTACTTGTCGCCCAGGTCCACCAAGAGAAGGTCCAGGCCCGCCTCGTGGTGCGGTCCGCAGTTCACGCTGGTGCAGAAGCAGGTGGGGCAGGGGTCGTTGCAGGCCAGCCCGATGCACGCCGTCCGCTCCCGCTTGTCCCGCCAGTAAAGGTCGTTGGTCATCTCGTCCTGCACGAAGATCAGGTCCAGCACCTGGAAGGCCTTGGCGTCGCAGGGACGGATGTTCATCAGCGCACGAGGCCGCGCCAGGGCAGGCTCGGCCATCATGATCATGCCCTCCGGGTCCCCAGACGCGTTCTTGAAGCGCATCATGCACTCGGTCTGGGGGAAGAAGAAGTCCTTGGGGCTCATCTCGGTGTTGGAGAACTCCGTCAGCATGTCGGAGGCCTGCTCCACCGCCGCCCAACCCACCTTGCCCTCCACCATGGCCGGCGCGAAAACGTCTCGCGCTCCCTTCAGGCCCTGGAGGAAGGCGTCCAGCTTGTCCTTGCTCAGTATCTTGCTAGACATGGCCTGCCTTCCTACTTGATGAAGTCCTGCGGGTCGTTGGGCTTGAACAGGGTCATGGGCGGCTGCGCGCCGATGGCCATGCCAGGCTGATAGCCGTAGAGATCCCGGATGTCCTTCTCGATCTTCATGGTGAGCCGGCGCATCTTGATCCCCGCCGGACAGGCCGACTCGCAGGCCCCGCAGTCCGTGCAGCGGCCCGCGCAGTGGAAGGCCCGCAGCAGGTGGAAGGTCGCCACGTCCGCCTCGTCCTGCGTCTTGCCGCACCACTGCGGCTGGCTCTCGTCAACGAAGCAGACGTGGCAGTAGCACAGCGGGCAGGCGTCCCGGCAGGCGTAGCAGCGGATGCAGTCCTTGAAGGACTCCTGGAACTCGGCCCAGCGCTCGGACGAGCCCAGCTTCTCCCAGGGCGCCGCCACCTTGTCCAGGTTGCCGCCGTGGCTGGCCGGACCCTCGCCGCCGATCAGCTCGTCGGAAATCACCGGGTTGCGCTGCACGCAGGTGTAGCAGTTCTGCCGCATCACCTTCTTGCGGGCCACCTTCTCCGCGAAACCCACGCCCTTGACGATCAACTCGTCGCCGACCTCCTCCACCTCGGTAATGGTCTGGCCGGGGAACAGCGCCTGTACCTTGCGACGGTCCACCATCCCAGGGCTGTTCACCCCAATCACGTAGAGGTTCTCGCGCTTGACCTGGTTCTCGTTGACAAGGCCCACCAGGTTGCGGCTCACGCAACCCTGGGCCACCACCGCCATGCGACCAGGACGCCGGATGGCGTACAGGGCCAGGTTGTTGCAGCAGAACCCAGACCAGGTCAGGTTCTCCGCCTCCTCGGGCGTGTAGGCGAAGTACGGGTAGTCGCGCATCGGCACCGTGCCCTTGGCGTAGCCGATCACCACGTCCACCTTGCCCTCGCCGAGCAGCTTCTTGGCGGCCTCCCGGATGCCCTTGGCGATCGCTGCGTTGTCCATCAGGCCACCTTCCGGATATCTTTGATCATGCGCGTGGCCGGCCCCAGCGCCTTGACGGCCTCGGTGACCTCGGTCACGGTCTGTTGGAACTTCTGGGCCTCAGCCGAGGAGATCCAGGAAAAGTGCAGACGGCCGGGCTCCAGGCCCGCGTACTCCAGCAGATTTTTCAGGACGGCGAACCGCCGCCGGGCGAACATGTTGCCAGCAATATAGTGGCAGTCGCCCGGGTGTCAGCCGGAGACCCAGACCCCGTCCACTCCCTTGCGGAAGGCCGACAGGATGAACTTGGGGCTCATGCGGCCGGTGCAGGGGATGCGGATGACGTGGATGTTGGGCGGGTACTGCAACCGGCTCACCCCGGCCAGGTCCGCGGCTCCATAGGAGCACCAGTTGCACAGGAATGCCGCGATGCGCGGCTGGAACTCTGCGTTTTCACTCATGGGCGTACCCCGTAGTATCTATTGGTCAAGGGCAAGGCCCCAGCCCCGGGGGGCTAGAGCATGGCCTCGATCTGAGCCAACACGTCCTGGGTGCTGAAGCCGCGCAGGTTGGGAGCGCCCGAGCGGCAGGAAGCCACGCAGGTGCCGCAACCCTTGCAAAGCGCCTCGTTCACCACGGCCAGGCCCTTGTCGTCCTGGCTGATG
>JAKAGJ010000203.1 GCA_021815655.1 Deltaproteobacteria bacterium
CAGGCCCGCGAGGCGGGCGCCCGGGGCCTGGAGATGGTGGAAACCACCTGCGCGGCCATGCGCGCCGGCGGCATCTTCGACCACCTGGGGCTGGGCTTTGCCCGCTACGCGGTGGACGAGCGCTGGCTGGTGCCCCATTTCGAGAAGATGCTCTACGACCAGGCCCAGTTGGCCTACGCCTATCTGGAGGCCTGGCAGGTCAGCGGCCGCGCCGACTTCGCCCAGACCGCCCGCGAGATATTCACCTACGTGCTGCGCGACCTGACCGACGCCGAGGGCGGCTTCTACTCCGCCGAGGACGCCGACAGCGAGGGCGTGGAGGGGCTTTTCTACCTCTGGACCCCGGAGCAGGTGCACCAGGTGCTGGGGCCGGAGTTGGGCGAGCTGTTCTGCCGCTACTACGACGTCACCCCGGCAGGCAACTTCGAGCATGGCCGCAGCATCTTGCACCAGCGCGCCAGCGTGCAGGCCTTTGCCCAGAACCTGGGGCTGAACCCCGAGAAGCTGGCCCAGGATTTGGCCCAGGCCCGGCAGCGGCTCTGGCAGGCCCGCGAGGGGCGGGTGCATCCCCTCAAGGACGACAAGGTGCTCACGGCCTGGAACGGCCTGATGATCGCGGCCCTGGCCAAGGGGTATCAGGCGCTGGGCGAGGGGGCCTACCTGGCGGCGGCTCGCCGGGCGGCGGGCTTCGTCCTTGAACAGCTCAGCGACGACCAGGGGCGCCTGTTGCGCCGCTGGCGCTCCGGCCAGGTGAGCGGCCCCGGCTTTTTGGAGGACTACGCCTTCTTCATCTGGGGGCTGATCGAGCTGCACCAGGCCGACCTGGACCCGGCCTGGCTCAGCCAGGCCGCGCGCCTGTGCGAGCTGGCCTGCCGCCTGTTCGAGGACCAGCTGCACGGCGGCTTCTTCTTTACTCCCCACGACGGCGAGGAGCTCATCGCGCGCGACAAGGAGGCCTACGACGGGGCCACGCCCTCGGGCAACTCGGTGATGGCGGTGAACCTGCTGCGCCTGGCCCGGCTTTTGGCCCGCCCCGAGTGGGAGCGCAAGGCGGTGAAGCTCCTGCGGGCCTTTGCCGGCCCGGTGCGCCGCCAGCCCATGGCCTACACCCACCTGCTCATGGCCCTGGACCTGGCCCTGGGCCCCAGCCAGGAGCTGGTGCTGACCGGCGACCCCGCCGATCCGGTGGTGGGAGAAATGTTGCGCCTGGCCCAGACCGGCTTTGGCCCCCGGCGGGTGCTGCTCCTGTTGCCGCCGGGGCCGGCGGGGGAGCAGGTGCGCCAGTTGGCCCCCTTCACCCGGGGCATGGGGCCGGTGCGGGGCCGTCCGGCGGCCTACCTGTGCAGCGGTCACGCCTGCCAGCGCCCCCTGACCGATCCGGCGGAGTTGAAGGCGGCCCTGGCGTGAAGGTGGGCAAGCCCGCCCCCGGGCCGACGGCCAGTCTGGAGCAGGTGCGCCTGGACTTTCCGGAGCCGCTCTTACCCGGCCGTCTGGTGCGCCGCTTCAAGCGCTTTCTGGCCGAGGTGGACCTGGCCGACGGTCGGCGGGTGCTGGCCCACTGCCCCAACTCGGGCTCCATGCTGGGCTGCCAGGACGAGGGCGCCCCGGTTTATGTCAGCCACCACCCCGCGGCAAACCGGCGCACGGCCCATACCTGGGAGATGATCCACATAGGCGGCGGCTGGGTGGGCATCAACACCGCCCTGCCCAACCGCCTGGTGGCCCTGGCCGCCCAGAGGCGGGCCTTGCCCTGCTTTGCCGACGCCCTGGAGGTGAGGCGGGAGGTGAAGGTCTCCCCGCACAGCCGCCTGGACCTCCTGGTGCGGCGTGAACAAGGCCCCCTGTATGTGGAGGTGAAGAACGTCACCCTGGTGCGGGAGGGCCGGGCCCTGTTTCCCGACGCGGTCACCACTCGGGGGGCCAAGCACCTGGAGGAGCTGATGGCGCTAAAGGCCGCCGGCCAGGAGGCGGCCATGGTCTATCTGGTGCAGCGCGGCGACGCCGACAGCTTCGCGCCGGCGGCGGCCATAGACCCCACCTATGCCCGCCTTTTGGCCCAGGCCCTGGCCGCCGGGGTGGAGGCCTGGGTGGTGCAGGCTTCAGTCTCGCCCCAGGGGGTGGGGCTGTGGCGCCTGCTGCCCCTGGAAGTGTGAACGCCCAAGCAAGGAGTGAAGCCATGGCCTCTCCCAGCGCCTCCCCGGACAAATCCGCCGCCAGCCCCAGCCTGGTGGCCCTGGCCCTGGCCCAGGAGCGCGCCCAGGGCGTGGCCGCGGTGCTCGGCCACCTGGGGCACAACCCGGTGCGCGGCCAGGAGGTGCTGCTCAAGCCCAACCTCAACACCGCCGATCCCTGCCCCGGCTCCTCCCACAACGACACCCTGGCGGCCCTGATCCAGGCGCTGTGGGACATGGGCGCCGCCTCCATCACCCTGGGCGAGCGCAGCTATCTGCCCACCCGCCAAGTGCTGGAGCAAAAAGGCCTGCCCCCCCTGCTGGAACGGCTGGGAGTGGCCACCCTGGCCTTCGACGAGCTGCCGGAAAAGGACTGGGTGGAGGTGCGCCCGCCAGGCAGTCACTGGCCCCAGGGTTTCAGGGTGGCGCGGCCGGTGCTGGAGAGCCCCTGCCTGGTTTCCACCTGCTGCCTCAAGACCCACCAGTACGGCGGCGTCTTCACCATGTCGCTGAAGCTGCACGTGGGAGTTGTGCCCGGCGGGCGCCAGGGCTTCCCCTATATGAAGCATCTGCACGACTCGCCCCACCAGCGCCTGATGATCGCCGAGATCAACCAGGCCTTCCGGCCGGCCCTGGTGCTGCTGGACGGCCTGGAAGCCTTTGTCAGCGGCGGACCCATGGAGGGGCGACGGGCCAAGGCGGGGATATTTCTGGCCAGCGCCGGCGACCGCGTGGCCCTGGACGCCGTGGCCGTGGCCATGCTCAAGCACCTGGGCGCCACCCCGGAGATAATGGGCAGGCCGGTCTTCGCCCAGGAGCAGATCAAGCGCGCCGCCGAGCTGGGCCTGGGGGCGGCCAGCGCCGCCGGCATCGCCATCAGCGCCCCCGACTCGGCCGGCCTGCAACTGGCCCAGAGCCTGGGGGACATCCTTAATCAGGGCTAGCCGAGCCCGGTCGCCACGGGCCAGGCACAAATGGCCTAAGCCTAATTAAGTAATGGAATTACTAGGGGGCTGATGTGCCAAATGTGCAACAGTACTAGAAAAAACAGGGGCAAATCCCAGGAACCCCCTTGACTTGCTGCCTTGCCCGCCTCTAAAATTTACCTGCCTCGGCCAATTAGTCGCCAACATTGCACATCAGCGGCCTACTTGCGTGAAATGCACGTAAAGACATAGATTATTTAGGGGAGGGAAGCGCGGGCCATGTACCAATTATATGAGTTTCTACGCGGACCCGGGGCCTGGATAGCCTTCATCGTCTTTTTCCTGGGGCTGGCCGTGCGCGCGGCCTTCCTGCTGGGCCTGAGCAAGGAGCGGGACAAGGTACTCTACAACCACTTCGACTGGTCCTGGGCCTGGCGCTCCATATTCCACTGGCTATTGCCCCTGGGCAGCGTCTCTCTCCGGCAGCAACCCATATTCGGCCTGGTGTTCTGGGTTTTCCACGTTTGTCTGCTGGCAGTGCCGCTGTTCCTGAGCGCCCACAACCTGCTCTGGGACGAGGCCTTCGGGGTGAGCCTGCCCTCCCTGCCCGACAAGGTGGCCGACTACGCCACCCTGGCGGTCATCGCCTCGGTGGCTTTTTTGTTCATCCGCCGCCTGGTCCGGGCCGAGGTGCGGATATTGTCCAGCGCCTGGGACTACCTGCTGCTGCTGCTGGTGCTGGCCCCCTTCCTCACCGGCTATTTGGCCTACCACCAGATGGGCCCCTACGACCTGATGCTCAACCTGCACATCTTCTCCGGCGAGCTGATGCTGATCCTGGTGCCCTTCACCAAGCTGGGACACCTCATGCTCTTCTTCTTCACCCGGGCCTTCATCGGCTCGGAAATGGGCGCGCGGCGCGAGATCGAAGGCCGCCAGGGCGCCCGGACCTGGTAACCACAACGCAATCGCCAATACCTCGCGGGGAGGGTGCGCATATGTCTCAGACCGACATGGAATCAACGGCCGCCGAGGCCACGGAGCAGGCCGAGGACGAGGCCCCGGAGAAGGCGCCCGCGGCCGCCGAGGAGACCCAGGCCCTGCCGCCCATCGACGTGAAGAAGATCAAGGGCATCCTGGAGATGAACAAGGGCGCCCGCTTCCGCACCTGGCTCAACATCTGCGCCCGCTGCGGCCTGTGCGCCGAGAGCTGCTTCTTCTACCTGGCCCACGACAAGGACCCCAAGCTCAGCCCGGCCTACAAGATTAAGACCACCCTGGGCGAGATGTACAAGCGCAAGGGGGAGGTGGACCGCGAGTTCCTCACCCAGGCCAAGGAGGTGATCTGGGGCCAGTGCTCGGTCTGCCGGCGCTGCTCCATGTTCTGCCCCTTCGGCATCGACATGGCCTCCATGTTCATGACCGCCCGCGCCGTGTGCAATTCCCAGGGCATCCTGCCCGCCGGCCTGGCGCGCACCAAGCAGAACATCATCGAGACCGGCAACCAGATGGCCGTCTCCAGCGAGGACTGGATCGAGACCTGCGAGTGGATGGCCGAGGAGTGGGGCGAGGAGGTGGTGGGGCTCAACATCCCGGTGGACTTGAAGGGCGCCAAGTACATGTACACCGTCAACCCCCGCGAGCCCGTGTACTATCCCCAGGACGTGGGCATGATGGCCATCATCATGTACGTGGCCGAAGAAAGCTGGACCGTGCCCAGCAAGGGCTGGGATTGCACCAACCTGGCCATGTTCTGCGGCGACAAGGCCGCGGCGGCCATCCCCGTGCGCAACATGTATCAGGCCGCCCAGGAACTGGGCGCCCAGTACATCCTCATGACCGAGTGCGGCCACGCCTACCGCTCCGGCTGCTTCGAGGGCCCCTACTTTCTGGACCTGCCCGGCGGCAAGCCCCCGGTGCCGGTCAAGCACTCGGTGCAGCTCTTCGTGGAGCTGATCCGCGAGGGCAAGATCAAGATCGACCCCAATAAGCGCCTCAAGGAGCCGGTGACGGTGCAGGACCCCTGCAACGTCAGCCGCTCCGGCGGCCTGTGGGAGTATCTGCGCGAGTTGGTGCACATGCTCTGCGACGACTTCCGCGACATGACTCCCAACCGCGAGTACAACCACTGCTGTGGCGGCGGTGGCGGCTTCATCCCCATGGGG
>JAKAGJ010000204.1 GCA_021815655.1 Deltaproteobacteria bacterium
GGCGCGGCGCCGCCCGCGCAGAGCCCCGCGTCACAGATCTCGGTGCCGTTGCAGAAGATGCCGTCGCTGCAGATCGCGGGGGTCGTGCAGGTGACGCCGGGGACGCAGCCGCCGCGCGACGGGACGCAGACCATCCCCGCGCCGCAGGCGGCGAGGCCGGCGACGTGCTGGCAGGCGTCCGCGGTCTCGTCGCAGGAGTCGGCCGTGCAGCTGATGAAGTCGTCGCAGGAGCGCGTCGTGCCGGGGACGCAGCCGGAGCCGACGGCGCAGGACTCGCCCACGGTGCACCAGAGGCCGTCATCGCAGGCGATGCTGTCGGGGACGTGGGTGCAGGCGCCGGTCGCGGTGGTGCAGGAGTCGGCGGTGAGCGCGGCCCAGGCCGGACGGCGCCTGGACGACGCGTTGCTGGAGGAGGCTTTTGAAAAACTGCGCCTGGGCCAGGCCCGGCGGCACCAGGACCCGGAGGTGCTCTTGCGCGTGGCCCGCCACGAGGCCGGACATGCCCTGGTGGCCTGGCTGGGCGGACGGCCCCCGGTGCAGGTGACCATCGTGGGCCGGGGCGCCGCCGGCGGCTACATGGAACGCGAGGTGGAGGAGGAGCGGCTCTTGCACAGCAAGCCAGAGCTGGAACAGCGGCTCCGGGAGGCCCTGGCCGGCCGGGCGGCGGAGTTACTATACTATGGCGCCCAGGAGGGGCTCTCCAGCGGGGCTTCCGGCGACCTGCGCCAGGCCAGCCGCTTGGCTCGACGCATGGTCTGCGAGCTGGGCATGGACCCTGACTTCGGATTGCTCTGCGAACCCGAGGGCCTGGCAGGAGGCTGGGGAGAGCAAGCGGCCCAGCAGGCCACCCAGGCCGCCCGCGATCTGCTCTCGCGTCAGTTCGAGGCGGCCCAGGGGCTCCTGGCCAGTCATCGGCCCCTGCTTGACAGCCTGGTGCGGGAGCTTCTCCAGGCCAACCGGCTCACGCGCCAGGACTTGGAGCGCCTGTGGGCCAAGCCCGGAGGCGACCTCTGATGCTCGACGCCGAAACCCTCAACCTCCCCCTGCCGGTGATTCGGCCGGACATTGAACTGCTGCCCGGGCCCCAATCCCGGGATGGGGCGCCCACCTTCATCCTCTACGACCCCCTGCGGCGCCAGTTCTTCAAGATAGGTTGGGCCGAGGCCACCATTCTGGACCTGCTGCGCCGCCCCCACACCCTGCTGGAGGTGATGCGGCTCTTGGCCAGGCAAACCACCCTGCGCCTGGAGCCCCAGGAGTTGGTGGGCATGTGCCGGCAGGCTCAGCTTCAGGGCCTGACCCAGGAATCGGCCGTGCGCCCGGTGGAGCAGCTCCTGGCTGAAACCCAGGCCCGCCGGGCCAAACCCCTCACCTGGCTGTTGCATCACTACATCTATTTCCGGGTGCCGCTGCTAAAGCCGGAACGCTTTCTGCGCCGGGCTTTGCCCTATGTCAAGCCCCTGGCCGGCGGCCCGGCCTTGAGCATCTACCTGCTAATCTCCCTGCTGGGCCTGGGGCTGTTGCTGCCGCAGGCGGAGTCCTATCTCAAGACCCTAACCTACTTTTTCAACCTGGAGGGCGTCATCTCCTATGGAGTGGCCTTGACTCTGGTAAAGGTGGTGCACGAGTTCAGCCACGCCTTTGTGGCCACCAACTTCGGGGCCAGGGTGCCGGTGATGGGTTTGGCGTTCATCGTTTTCTGGCCGCTGGCCTTCAGCGACGTCACCGACGCCTGGAAGGTACCCAACCGCCGCCAGCGCCTGTTGATCGCCATGGCGGGCATCGCCGCCGAATTAATCATCGCCGGCCTGTGCCTCTTCGGCTGGTCCATAACCTCGCCGGGCAAGCTCAACAGCATTTTCTTCGTGCTTTCCTCCGGCGCTCTGCTGGCCACCCTGACCATCAACCTCAATCCGGGCATGCGCTGGGACGGCTATTACCTGCTCATGGACTGGTGGGGCATAGACAACCTGCAACCCCGGGCCTTTGCCCTGACTTTGTGGTTTTTGCGCAAATGGTTGTTGGGAGTGGAGACGCCCTGCCCGGAGGACAACCCGCCGCGGGGCCGCCAGGCGGCCATGATAATTTATGCCTTCTACACCTGGACCTATCGCCTCTTCGTCTTCTTCGGCATTGCCCTGTTGGTTTACCACAAGTTCACCAAGGCCCTGGGCATCATCCTTTTCGGGGTGGAGGTGGGCTGGTTTATAGCCTGGCCCTTCATCAACGAGGTAAGGCAGACCATGAAGATATGCAAGATCAAGAAACCTGGCCGCCGCCTGTGGATCACCCTGGGCGGGCTGGGAGCCATCCTGGTCTGGCTGTCCCTGCCGCTGCCCCATCGCTTCAACGTGCCGGCGGTGGTGATGCCCAGCGTGGCCCAGGTGATCTACGCTCCCTTCCCCGGGCAGATTCAGTACCTGGGCACCGAGCGTCTGGCCCATGTGGGCATGGGGCATGTCCTGGCCCGCATCGGCTCGCGGGAACTCAGCACCGAGCTGAAGTCACTGCAACTGGAGGCCAAGCAATTGCGCGTGCAGATCGACGTGCTCACCGTGGGCGGCGAGGACCGCGCGCTACTGCCCCAGAAGGAAGAGGAACTGGCGGCGGTGGAAACCAAGATCATCAAGCTGGAAAAACAGATCGGCCAGAACCAGCTGGTGGCCGAGATCGACGGCGACGTCTATGAGTGGGACGACAACCTGCAAGTGGGAACCTTCATCCACAAGGACAAGGTACTGGGGCGCATCGCCCGCGCCCAGGACAAGGTGCTGTATGCCTTTGTTGGCGAGGAGCATATCAAGGACGTGGCGGTGCGGGACCAGGGGCTGTTCGTGGCCAGCGACCTGAACTCTCGCGCGCCAGTCACGGTGTGCAAGGTCAGCCCGGTGCGCGAGGAGCTGATCCACCACCCGGCCATAACGTCCCTGGCCCATGGCAGCCTGCCCGTGAGCAAGGCCAAAAGTGGCGAGAGCATGGTTCTCTTGGAGACCTATTACCTGGTGGAGGCCACGGTCTCGCCCCAGGACGCCGAAACCCTGCGCCTGGGCCAAAGCGGCGAGGTGCGCCTGACCAGCCAGCCGTCGTCCCTGGTCATGACGGGTCTGCGCAAAACCCTGCGCATTCTGCTGCGGGAGAGCAATTTCTAGACCCCGGCCCCTGTTTCTGGCTTATCCACGGCCTCGAAGGGCGGCTCGTCCCTTTTGCGGTTTTTAACTTCGCGTCGGTAAAAAAACGCCTCGGGATAACCTTTTTCGATATTAGTACTTATTGGCAAAAAGCTCAAGAGGCTAAGATATTGTATTTTAGATATTATCAACGTATCTACCTATTGATTTTTTATTAAACGATAGCCATCCACCATATTTTTTAGAAATCATAAAAATTATTGTATCGGGATGATAGTTTTGGCATAATCCCTTAGGTCTATTTCTGTGAAATCCTCTTTTGGCCTGCCCGGCGCTACACACGAGGATGCCTTGGCTACCGCCAGCCCGGTGCCTTGTCTGATAACGCCAAGATAATCTTGAAATAATTTTTTGCTTAATCCGCAGCCTTGCCAGGGAGCCGCCTCGCGCCGTCCCGATGCCGGTGCGCACGTGGAGCAATTTCACATAATTCATGACAATGATTACATGGGGTTGTGGATTGTTTTGGGGCATAAGCAGGCGCGAAATCAGATGCAAGTATGCTAGGGAATTATGGGGATCACTGCCCGCTAACAAGTTCTTTTGACCAGCAAGCGTGAACCTGGCCCTGGCCGGTATTGACGCCATGTGACGTCAAGGATGGCCAGCGCTCCGCGCCTGGCAAAAGCCCTAGGCATAAAATCAGGTGGCAGAGGTATATACAGGAGGACCCGATGACTCTTCGCATAATGCGCTTAGAGGAGAGGATTGTCATGGACGCGGCTGCCCCGGCGGCGGTAGCGGCGGCCACGGCCACGGTCGCGGTGGTTCAGCCCGAAACCAAGGCGACCTCGTCGGCGGACACCTCCTCCGTTGACAGCAAAACCACCTCAGCCACCACCGACACCTCCCATGTCGACACCAGCGCCACTACCTCCAGCGGCGCGGTTGGTCCCACCGGCGACGGCAAGACAACCTCCGTCAGCGACGCCTCCACGACCGGCAGCACGGCCACCGGCAGTACCACCACCGGCACCACGGGCACCACCAGCGACGCCACCAAGACCACGGCCCCCTCAGGGACCACCACCGGGATCACCACCAATGGCACCACCACCGGCGACGGCAACAGCGCCAGTGGCGCCGCAACCAGCCCCACGACCACCACTGACGGCACGGGCTCCAACACCGCCTCGGCCCTGGGCACGGCAACCAGCGACCCCACGGCCAGCAAAACCACCGGCACCACCGCCACCTCCGCCTTGGGCACCGTGGATACCCTGGGGCTGAGCACCACGGCCAAGACCGCCGCGGACCTCACCGGCGGCACGCTGACCTTCGGCACCACGGCGGACGGCCCCCACGTGCTGGCCATCGCCTCCACGGTCAGTGGGGCCGAGGCCCTGGCCGCCGCCGCCTCCAAGAACGTCATCACCACCATCTATGACGCCCAGCACGACACCCTGGACCAGGTGCTGGACCAGATTCACAGCGTGTTGGGCGACGTCAAGGCCGCCAGTATCGCCTTGGCCACCACCACCTCCAGCCTCGGCGACCTCTCCCTGACCGATCACCAGACCGTCACCGCCGACAACCTGCTCTCCCAACCCGAGGTCTCGCACTTCTTCGAGGCCCTGGGCAGCATGATCGCCGACGGCGGCCGGCTGGACCTCCTGTCCTGCGACATCACCGTCAACGACCACGGCGTCAAGCTGGTGCAAGAGATGGAGCAAGTTACCCACCACGAGGTGGCCGCCTCCAGCGACCGCACCGGAAATACCGACGTGGGCGGCGACTGGCAGTTGGAAACCGGTAACGTCGACGCCGCCAAGACCTACTTCGACGCCGTCAAGCTGGCTGACTACCATGGCGCCCTGGACGGCGCCGGGTTCGTGGGTGGACACGCCCCCACCGATGCCACCGTGACCGTGGAAACCGGCGTGGCCGGCAGCCTGGCCGGCGGCACTGCCATCCAGGTCAGCGATGCGGATCTTACCGGTTGGGGCGATTACACCGGGTCCACCATGACCATTAATCGAACTGGCGGAGCCACCGGCGCCGACACCTTTGACGTGGATGGCAGCGGACACTTGTCCTTTGCAGACGGGGATGTGGTGC
>JAKAGJ010000205.1 GCA_021815655.1 Deltaproteobacteria bacterium
GCGGGAGTTCGCGGTCACCATCAGCATGGCCATCCTGGTTTCGGGCTTCGTGTCCTTGAGCCTCACGCCCATGCTGGCCAGCCGCTTCCTGCGCGCCGGCCGGCAGGGCAAAAAGGGCGAGGGGGGGAAGCCCCAGTCGGAGAACGGCTGGTTCTTCGGGGGCATGCTCAAGGTCTACGAGAGGCTCCTGCACCTGGTGCTGCGTTTCCGCCTGGCCACCATGGCGGTCTTCCTGGTCCTGCTGGCCGCCACGGGCTATCTCTACACCCTGGTGCCCAAGGGGTTCATCCCCAGCGAGGACCGCGGCATGTTCCTGGCCTACTGCCTGGCCGACCAGGGCATCTCCTTCGAGGACATGAAGCGCCACATGCTGGTGGTGAGCCAGGTGATCAGCTCGGACCCGGACGTGGCCGGGGCCATGCCCGTGGTGGGGGCCATGGGGCCCATGAACTCCGGCGTGCTTTTCGTGCTGCTCAAGCCCTCGGAGGAACGCAAGGCCGGGCCTGACCAGATCATCGCCCGGCTCTGGCCCCAGGTGGGGGTGTTGCCGGGCATCATGACCTTCATGCAGAACCCGCCGCCCATCCAGGTGGGCACCACCAGCGGCAAGGCGGCCTACCAGTACACCCTGGTGGGCACCGACGCCGGCGATTTGTATCCGGCGGCCCAGAAGCTCACCGGCCAGATGCGCGGCCTGCCCCTGGTCAGGGACGTGAGCAGCGACCTGATGATCGATAGCCCCCAGCTAAAGTTGGTCATCGACCGCGACAAGGCCGCCACCCTGGGGGTGAGCGCCCAGGCCGTCGAGGAGGCACTGGGCTCGGCCTTTGCCTCGCGCCAGGTTTCCACCATCGACGCGGCCACCGACCAATACAAGGTCATCGTGGAGTTGGACCCGGATTATCAGAGGCACCCCGAGGATCTGTCCTGGCTCTATATCAAATCCAGCCGGGGCCAACTGGTGCCCCTGCCGGTGCTGGCCCGCTTCCAGCGCGAGCTGGGTCCCCTGCAAGTTAACCACTTCGGCCAGTTGCCCGCCGTGACCATCAGCTTCAACCTGCAACCCGGGGTCTCCCTGGGCGACGCCACGACGGCGGTGCAGAAGCTCTCCCAGCAGATACTGCCGGCCACTGTCTCGGGCAGCTTCCAGGGCACGGCCCAGGAGTTCCAGAAGTCCATGACCAGCCTGCTCCTTTTGCTGCTCATGGCCCTGGCCGTGATCTACCTGATCCTGGGTGTGCTCTACGAGAACTTCATCCACCCGGTGACCATCCTGGCCGGTCTGCCCTCGGCGGCCTTTGGGGCCCTGGTCACCCTGCTCGTCTTTGGCCGCCAACTGGATCTCTACGGTTTCGTGGGCATCATCATGCTCATCGGCATCGTCAAGAAAAACGCCATCATGATGATCGATTTCGCCCTGGAGGCCGAGCGCGAGCAGGGCCTCAACCCCCGCGAGGCCATCTTCCAGGGCGGCATCACCCGCTTTCGGCCCATCATGATGACCACCGTGGCCGCCTTCGCCGGCATCCTGCCCATAGCGCTCGGCATCGGCGCGGGCGGCGGAGCGCGCCAGGGGCTTGGCCTGGCGGTCTGCGGCGGGCTTTTGGTCTCCCAGTTGATCACCCTGTTGATCACGCCGGTGATCTACACCTATTTCGACGAGCTTTCCCATCGCCTCGGGGGCAAGGACAGGGCCGGAGAGGATGAGATGACTCCGGCTGAACCGGCACCCCAGACCACGATCTAGGCCGCCCCGCGTTTTTGCCAGGCCGATGGGTGGGCTCGGCCATGGATGGCCTTGCCCGCGGTGTGCGATCAGTCAACCTGGCGGCAGCGGGTGTCCTGGCTGAAGGCCAGCAGCAGGCAGGACAAGAGCCCCCAGGCGATCATCAGAAGGAAGGCGTCCTGGAAGGCCCCCAGGCCGTAGACACGCGCGCCGGCCACGACCGGCCCCTCCCAGCGCAGGTCCAGCACCCAGCCGATGGCCGGTTGCAGGATGGTAGGCCCCAGCATCACGCCCATGTTGGTGAGCCCCGAGACCGTGCCGGCCAATTGGGGCGGCACGGACTCCTTGGCGAAGGCGAAGCCGATGATCATGGAGCCGGTGGCGAAGCCGGCCAGCAGGAGCAACGCCACGAACCAGGACAGGGGCAGCCCGGGCAGGTAGATCATGGCCGCCCAGGCCAGGGTGGAGCAGAACCCGCCGGCCAGATAGAGGGGCTTGCGCCGCCCCAGGCGGTCGCTCAGCCCGCCCAGCAGCGGCCCGCCCAGGGCCCAGGCCACCATAAGGGCCGAGCAGGCCGCCGCGGCCTGGGCCGGACCCAGGTCAAAGCGCGCCTGGAGATAGGGCACGCCCCAGAGCCCGGCGAAGGCCAGCACCGCCCCCACCTGGCCGCTGGGGGCCAGGAACAATATCCAGACGTTGCGCCGGCCCAGCACCTGGCGCAGACCGGCCAGGGGGCGCGGCTGGTTTTGGCGGTCCCGCACCAGCAGGTGGGCGTGGCTCTGGTAGCCGCGCTCGCCGGGGTCGTCGCGCACGAAGAGCCAGATCAGAGATCCCAGGCCCAGGGTGAGGAGCGCCGAAACCAGGACCACCAGCCGCCACCCGAAGGCCCCCACCATCAGCCTGAGCGGAACTCCGGCGGTCACCGCGCCCAGCACGCCCACCAACAGGGCCAGGCCGGTGGCCAGGGCGAAATGGCGCGGCCGGAACCAGTGGCTGGCCAGCTTGATCAGCACCACGAAGGCCACGGCCACCGAGCCGCCGATCATGAGCCGGCCCAGGTTGGCCCAGGCCAGGCTGGGGCCCAGGGCAAAGGCCAGGGTGCCCAGGCCGGCGGTGAGGCAGCCGGCGGTGAGCAGGCGGCGGGGGCCCCAGGCGTCGGCCAGGATGCCCGTGGGTATCTGCATGGCCACGTAGGCATAGAAATAGAAGCCGGAGAGGTTGCCCAGGGCCGCCGCGCCGATCTGGAACTCGCGCATCAGCTCGGTGGTCATCACCGCCGGGGCCACCCGCTGGAAGAAGCCGATCAGGTAGAACAGGGCCCCCAGGCCCCAGACGCTCCAAGCCAGCCAGCCTGGTGGATATCGCTCGCTCCGCGCCATGCTCCTCCCTCCGCCCCGTGGGCTCCCCCATGGCCGGTGTTTGCCCAACGCCCGGCTGGTCCGCTATTTGTATCACACCGGCGGGGACCATGACGCGGTCATGGCCGGGCGGGGACGCGCATAAAAATTATGCGGTTCGGGCGGGAACGGGAAATTTCTATGCGGCTCCTACAGGGCCCAAGGGCCTGCTCCCCGCCGCAAGCCCTCATGGCCAGGGGCCGGATGCCAAGCCGGCGGTCTTGGCCCTGATCCTGCATGATGGATTTGAGTGGGCCGCGCGACAACCACGGCCCGGTCGCCCAAACCACCACGAGGAGCCGGACGGCCCCGCCCGGCGCCCGAAAGGATCGCCATGGATTGGACAAGCTTGCTGGCCTGGCTGCCCGCCGCCCAATACGGCGGCGGCGGGGGCTCCCCGGGATGGGGGCCGGGCATGATGATGTACGGCTTCGGATACGGCTGGATGGGGTATCTGATGATGTTCATCTTCTGGGGCATAATCATCGTGGGCGCCTTCGCCCTCATCCGCTGGCTGGTGCAGAACACGCGCGGCGGCGGCCAAGCCCCCCAGGGCGGCGGCGCCCTGGATATCCTCAAGGAGCGCTACGCCCGAGGCGAGTTGAGCAAGGAGCAGTTCGAGTCCATGAAAAAGGACATACTCTCCTGATGCTTCCGGGTTAGGATGATGTCCGGACCCGGCCGGCGGCCGGGCCCGGGCGTCACCGCCACCCTGGAGGACCCATGTTCGCCGCGCCGCGCCGCCTTTTGCCCCTGGCCCGCCTGACCGTCCCGCTGTGCCTGGCCCTCTGCCTGGCCAACGCCGCCCAGGCCCACGAGAACGCCCCTACCCGGGAACTGGCCTTGCTGCGGGACCACTTGCAGGCCAGCCTTGAGGCCATGGACCAGGCCTTGGCCCGCGCCGCCGGGGAGCTGGCCGGGACCGGCCTGATCGGGCCCGAGGCCAGCGCGGTGCTCTCCCGGCTCTGCGCGGCCGAGCCCCTGGCCATCGACTGCTCCTGCATCGACCGCCTGGGCGTGATGGTGCTGGTGGAGCCCAGCGACTTCAAGATGGTGGAGGGCAGCGACATCTCCGACCAGCCCCAGGTGGCCCACATCATGCGCACCGCCCAGCCGGTGCTGAGCGGCATGTTCCGCACCGTGGAGGGCGTGCACGCCGTGGACCTGGAGCGGCCGGTGCTGGACAAGGACGGGGCCTACCTGGGCTCGGTGAGCGTCATCTTCGATCCGGCCCACCTGGTGCGCAAGGCCTTGGCCGGCTCGCCGGCTGGCGTGGCCGGCGGGCCCTATCTCCTGCAGGCCGACGGCCTGGTGCTCCATGACCCCGACCCGGAAGGTATCGGCCGCGTGGCCGACGACCCGGGCCGCCTGGCCACGCACTGGCTGGAGATCGGCCTGCACGGCGCGACCTGGCGCCTGGGCATGGGCCGGCCCTGAGGCTGCCGCGCCCGCCGGGGCGGGGGCTCGAGCAAAACAAAATGCGGCATGGAAGGTTCGGCTGAGGGGGCCTGGCCGCGCGGCGGGGCTGCCGGCTAGACCCGGCGCGGCTTGCGGCGCGCCGAGGGACGCAGCGGCAAGGGCGTGCCTGGCGGCGGATTAGAGGGCTGGCGGCATGGCCGGCTGTAGCTGCCGGCTGGCTGGCCAACGCAGGACCGCGCAACCCAGCTCCAGGGCCGGCCTGGCCGCCGCCACCCCTTTCCAGTGCGCTTCTCTCTTCGTTCCTACCCCAGCCAGCCCACCGAAAAGGCCAGCAGGAACTGGCCGGCGTAATACAGGGGCAGGCCCAGCAGGCGGTTGATGAAGCCTGGGCTCACGAAGCGGTCGCGGGCCACGCACAGGTCGGAGAGATAGAAGAGCAGGGCGCCCAGGAGCACCGCCGACACCCCGCGCACCGGCAGGCCGGGCGTCTGGAAGACCGCCCAGGCGCAGGAGAGCATCAGGCTTATGGCCAGTATGTAGGCCGCCACCGGGATGAGCAGCTTGCCGGCCCTTGGCCTGAGCCACAGGAAGACCAGCACTCCAGCCAGGGCGATGACCAGGGGGGCGGGCCCGCCCCAGGCCGCCGGCGCGGCCAGGCCCAGGAAGGCGGCCACGTAGAGCAGGT
>JAKAGJ010000206.1 GCA_021815655.1 Deltaproteobacteria bacterium
GGAGGCCGGGCGTCGCTGGCCCCAGATTGTGGTGGAATTGGCGGGAACGGGAGCCAACGTCGCTGGTGAGGTCAACCACGCCAACCGAACCGTTTAAGCCCCGCCGGGGGCACCCGGCCGGGGCACGGGGTCTGGGTTGAAAAGAAGACCGGGCGTCGCTGGCCCTTCAAGGTCGTGGGACATGCCTGGAACGGGAGCCGCTGGCGCTGGTTGGGTCAACCGCGCCAACCGACCCGTTTACGCCCAGCGGCGGGCACGCCGCCGGGGGCACCCGGCCTAGTAAACGTAGCGGTCGAGGAAGAAGCCGCGGGGCGCGCCCTGGGGCTCGCTGGCCCGCTGGCGGGGGCCGTAGGAGGGGCCGCTGGCCGGGGCCGGCTCGGGGGCGGCCAGGGGCGGCTCGGGCTGGGGCTCGGCCAGGGGACCCAGGGCCGCGAACTCCGAGCCCAGGAAGGCGGCCAGGCGGTCGGCGGGCAGCAGGTAGTACACCGGCTGGCGGTCGCCGCGGGGTGGCTGCCAGGCGCTCATGGTCTAGGCCTCGGCCCCGGCGGGCAGCAGTTCGACCAGGATGGCGCTGGCGGTTTCCTGTCCGGGCAGGGGTAGCAATTGGCCGGGGCGCCACGAGGCGGGCAGGTCCACGGCCAGCAGGCGGGAGCTGGTGAGCTGACCGCGTCCGGCGCAGTGGGGGCAGGGGACCTGACCCCGATTGCCGGGCAGGTGGCCGCGCCCGGCGCAGTGGGGGCACTGGCGGCGCTCGCGCACCGGCAGCAGCAGGCTCCGGGGGTGGCCGCTCACTTCCACCTGATAAACCAGGTCCTGGCCCTGGCGGCGCAGGCCCACCAGGCGCCAGGAATCGGCGGGGCGGGCCGGAGCGGGAGTGGCGGCCGGGGCCGGGGTCCGGGGACTGGCCAGGGGAGTGACCGGGGCCAAGCTGGATGGCCGCGCGGCCGGGGACACCGGCCGGCGCAGCTCCGCCTCCGGGTGGGCCGCGTGGGGGCGCGGGCTGCGGAAGGTCTCGTAATGATAGGGGCGCTGCCCCTGGCGCGGGGCCCAGGTCTCGAACTGGTAGGGCTGGTAGCCGTCGGCGGCCTGGGTGCCGGCGGCCAGGAAGGCGCTCAGGCGCTGGTAGGCGCGGTTGACCCGGGCCATGTCCGCGCCCTGGCGGCCAGGGTTGAGGTCGGGGTGCAGGGCGCGGGCCAGGCGGCGGTAGGCGGCCTTGACCTCGGGCCAGGTGGCGCCGGGCATGAGGTCCAGGGCGTGGTAGGCTTCGCGTATGTCTTGCGCCAGGTTCATGGTCCTAAGGTCCTTTCGGCGTCGCCGCCCGAGGCAGACCGTGTTTGACCATCCCTAGAAGCAAGGCGGGTGCCAATCGAGAGCCGGTGGGGTAAGCCCTGGCAAAACCTGCAAAAAAATAGGCCAGGCTACCCGGAGGGCTGGCGGCGGCTGTGCAACGCCCCGCCCAGTCCCGGCCGTTCCCTGGCCCCGATTGCCATCCGCCCGGCCCTCCCTGGCCCAGGCTGTATGTGTCATGGTCTAGCGATTACGCCATGTTGGCTATGGTGCGCAGTGCGCTTCACAGCGGGTGGCCGCCCGGCTTCACAGGCTGGCGCCCTACTCCAGCCCCAGCTCCTGAATCTTGGTAATCAGGGCGCGGCGGCTGATGCCCAGGCGCAGGGCGGCGCGGGTGCGGTTGCCGTTTTCCTCGCCCAGCACCCGCCGGATGATCTGTTCTTCGGTTTTTTGGCTGACCAGCTTGAGGACTTTTTTCAGGTCGTCCTCCTGGGGGGGGACCACCACGCGCACGTCCTGGCCGCCGCCGCCGGCCAGGGCGAAGAGGTCGGCGGGTTCGATCACCGGGCCGTCGCTCATCAACAGGGCCTGCTCCAGGAGGTTTTCCAGCTCGCGCACGTTGCCCTTGAGGGGGGCCTGGCTCAGGGCTTCGCACGCGGCGCGCGAAAGCTTCTTGGGCTTGATTTCGTGGGTGGCGGCGGCTTTTTGCAGGAAATGGGCGGCCAAGAGGGGGATGTCCTCGGGGCGGGAGCGCAGGGGGGGCAGGTGCACGCCGATGACGTTGAGGCGGTAGTAGAGGTCCTCGCGAAAGCGTCCGGCGGCGGCCTCGGCGGCCAGGTCCTTGTTGGTGGCGGCGATGATGCGCAGGTCCACGCGGCGGGGGGCGGTCTCGCCCACGCGCTTGATCTCGCCCTCCTGCAAGGCCCTGAGGAGCTTGGCCTGCACCTCCAGGGGCAGCTCGCCGATCTCGTCCAAGAACAGCGAGGAGCCCGACGCCTCCTCAAAGAGCCCCAGGCGGGTGCGGTCGGCGCCGGTGTAGGAGCCCTTGGCGGCGCCGAACAGCTCGCTCTCTATCAGGGTGGCGGGGATGGCCGCGCAGTTGACGGCCACGAAGGGGCGGTCCTTGCGGCGGGAGTTGTAGTGGATGGCCCGGGCCACCAGCTCCTTGCCGGTGCCGCTCTCGCCGGTGATGAGCACCGTGGCCTTGGTGTCGGCCACCTTGCGCAGCACGTTGAAGACCCGCTGCATGGCCGGGCTGTGGCCGATGATGCTGCCGAAGTCGTGGCGGGACTGCACCTCCGAGCGCAGCCGCCGGTTGTCGGCCAGCATGCGCCCGTGCTCCAGGGCCTTCTGCACCACGATGAGGATTTCTTCTTCCTTGAAGGGCTTGCCGATGTAGTCGAAGGCGCCCTGCTTCATGGCCGACAGGGCGGTCTCCACGCTGGCGTAGGCGGTGACCATCACCACCACCTGGTCGGGCTCGGCCTCGCGCAGGCGTCCCAGCACGGTGATGCCGTCCAGGTCGGGCATGCGCAGGTCCAGGATCACCAGGTCGAAGACCTCGGCGGCGAATTTTTCCAGGGCCTCGCCGCCATTGCCGGCGGTGGTCACGGCGTAGCCCTGGTGCCCCAGCATCAGCTCCAGCACCCGGCGTATGTGCTCTTCGTCATCCACCACCAGGATGCGGGCCGGCGGGGCGGGGGAGGGCTGGTTCATGGGCCTCTGGGGGCTGGGGTTGGCGGCCATGGCGGCAACAGGACCAGGCCCGGGCCTGGTCCCGAGGGCTGTGGCGATATTAGCACGCCGGGCCGGGGTTCATCAAACCGGGTGTGCGGGCCGGGCAAAACCGGGGCCCCCGCAAGCGAGGCCTGGTGGGGAGACACCACGTTTTTGCCCGGCCGAAAGGCAAGCAAAGCCAGGGATGGCCTTGGTTGCCACACCTTAGTCCCGCCAGCGGCCGTGGTTGGCATAGTGGGGGGGGTAGCGGCGGTGTATTTCCCGGTGGTGCTGATAGGGCCAGGGGTCGGACAGGCGCAGGGGCAGATAGCGCGGCCCCAGGGCGATGTAGGACGGCAGGCTGGGTCCCCACAGCCAACTGCCCCGTTCATACCAGAAATACAAGCCCCGGCCGGGATCGTAGTAGACCTGCTCCCGGGGGTAGTAGTGATAGGAGTAGACCGCCACCGGCGGGGGCGGCGCCGGGGCCACGCACACCGGCGGGGGCGGCGGCGGGGCCACCACGATGCCGGGGACCGGGGCCAACAGGCCGATGCTCAGGTTCAGATGGCCGGCCAGGGCCGGCGAGGCCAGGACGGCGGCCAGGGCCGCGGCCCCCAGGGCCAGGGTGAGCTTGTGGTTCATTATTTCCACTCCTTCCATGGTTGTGCTCCTGGCGGGCGCCAGGGGGAGCGCGGCGGGGCGGCTCCCCCTGGCCGGGTCTGGCCGGCGCTCAGCGCCAGTAGCCATGATATCCGCCGTAGTGGTAGCCCCAGGGGGCGGGGCGGTAGCCGTGACGGTGGTGAGGCCCGCCGTAGGGGTAGCCCACCACGCAGCCGGCCAGGCCGGTGAAGGAGACGAGCAGCAGGCAGGCGACGACCAGCTTGAGCAGCTTGGCGGACATGGCGAAATCCTCCTTGGGCCGGGGTCTGTTCTGGGCGGCGGCCCCGCCGGGCCAAGAGCGCCGGGGGCGGGGCCGCCGTGGACCAGGAGGTGGGCGGGTTACTTCTTGTCAGGCGCCGCCGGGACCGGGGTCTTGTCCGGCGTGGCCTTGATCTCCGGGGCCTTGACCGCCGCCGCCGGGGTGGTGGTCTTGCTCGCGGGGGCCTTGGTCAGGGGCGCCTTGGTCTCCACGGCCTTGGGCTGGTCGACCATGACCTTCTTGCCCTTGACGTCCACCTCCAGCTTGCCGTCCTTGACGGCCTGGAGGCTGCCGCTGACCTTGTGGCCGTCACACTTGCCGTGGCCCTGGACCAGGGTGTAGGCGCCCTGCTTTTCGCAGAGGTTGAGCTTGTCGCCCACCTTGGGGGTGCTGGCCAGGGCCAGGCCGGGAATGGTCAAGGCGGCGATCAGGGCGGCGGCGGTGACTATCTTCTTCATGATCCGTGCTCCTTATGTCCGAGGTTTTTTTCTTGTTCCGTGCGGAGACTCGCTCCGCTTGCCCGGGTATAGAGCAACCGCCATGCCAGATGTTAACTGTTTGATATAAAGCGAAATATATAGGGTGGGCTGAAGGCGTGTCCGAGGCCTGCGCAATCTTTGCGCTTGGCCGGGGCCGCTGATTGCGCAAAGGGGGCGCTGTAGGGAGGGCGTGCGCAAAAGGGGGGATTCGGCGGGAGGAGGAAGAAAAGGCCAAGCGCTTATTTTTTGGGCCCAGCCCGTACCCACATCAAGCAAAAGCGGTCATTGCGAGCACGGCGAAGCAATCTCCCGCTTCGTCGTTTTTCTGGCCTTGGTAAGAAATAAAGCAGGAGGCCAAGCGGTTTTTCTTTGCGCCCCCGCCTCGCCGCCCGGTCATGCCAGGCTTGCCGAGGGGTCTGGGTAGGGGCAAAGGCCAGGCGCAACTGGCCCCAGGTGGCCGTGGGATTGGCTGGAACGGGAGCCCTTGGCGCTGGTTGGGGGTGGGCGCCACCCGACCCGTTATCACCCCGTGGGGGGCACCCCACCCGACCCGTTATTGCCCCGTGGGGGGCACCTCACTCGGCCAGAGGTCCAGGCCTTGTTGGGCGGCGTGCTGTTCGGCTTCCTTTTTGGAGCGGCCCTGGCCGATGGCCACGGGCTGGTTGTCGATCTCCAGGGCCACGCGGAAGAGCTTGTCGTGGTCGGGGCCTTCGGCGGCCAGCAGCAGGTAGCGGGGGGTGATGTGCAGGGCCTCCTGCACGCGCTCTTGCAGGCGGGTCTTGTAGTCTTTTTTGGGGGCGCGCAGGATGGCCTGTTCGGCCA
>JAKAGJ010000207.1 GCA_021815655.1 Deltaproteobacteria bacterium
CTGCTGGCCTTTTTGCGCCTGTCGGCCGACAACGAGATCACCGCCCTCAAGGCCGCCGGCGTGGGCCTGTTGCAGCTATTGCCGCCGGTGGCCCTGCTCGCAGGGCTGGCCTGGCTCGTCTCCAGCGTCCTGGCCATCTGGGGCCTGCCCTGGGGCAACCACAACTTCGAAAACCTGATCTTTCAGACCGCCAGGGCCAAGACCGAACTGGCCCTGCGCGAGCGGGTCTTTCTGGATACCTTCCATGGCCTGGTGATCTACATCAACCGCTTGCCCGGCGAAGGCCAGATGCAGGACGTCTTCATCGTGGACGAGCGCGACCCCACCAGGGTCTACACCGTGGTGGCCAAACGCGGCAAGCTCTACCCCGCCACCCAGGGCAAGGTGACGGTACGCCTGTTTGACGGCACCCTGCACACCGTGGGCAATGGCCTCAAGTCCGCCCAGACCGCCCAGTTCGAGACCTACGACGTCACCATGGACGCCGGCAGCTTCGGCACGGCCCAGCGCACCGGCCAAAAGCACGAAAAGGAGATGACCCTGGAGGAACTCCTTGGCGAGATGCACAAGGAAACCCCGGGCAATAAACGCTACAACCTGCTGGACATGGAGCTACAGAAAAAATTCACCCTGCCCTTCTCCTGTCTGGTGATGGCGCTCATCGGCCTGCCGCTGGGCATCCAATCCCGTAGTGGCCGCTCCTGGGGCGTGGCCGTGGCCCTGGTCATCTTTTTTTCATACTACATCATGCTCTCGGCGGCCTGGTCTTTCGGCGCCCAGGGGGTCTATCCACCTCGCATAGGCATGTGGGTGCCCAACGTGGTTTTTGGGCTCCTGGGGCTGGTGCTGTTCAACCGCGAGTTGAAGGAGACGCCCCTGCCCCTGCTGAACAAGCTGCACATAATATCGGCCTGGCTGCACCGCCTGCGCGGCGGCCGCGCTCCCCAGGAAGGCTAGGCCATGCGCATCCTGGTACAGTACGTGGCCCGCGAATTCCTGAAGCTATTCACCATGCTGGTGCTGGGCTTCGTGGCCATCTACACCTTTTTCGACTATATCGAGAAGGTGAAAAACTTCCAGCAAGCCGGCGTGCCCACCTCGGCCATGCTCTCCTTTTTCGTGCTGCAGATACCGGAAATCATCTCCCTGATGGTGCCCCTGGCCGTGCTCATGTCCACGGTGATAACCCTGGGCATGATGGGCAAGCGCAACGAACTGGTGGCCATCAAATCCAGCGGCATCAGCCTGTTCCGCTTCGCCCTGCCCATCCTGTTGGTGGCCCTGGCCATGACCTTCGCGGTGGCCCTGTTCAACGAAACCATCCTGCCGCGCACCAAGGCCAAGACCAACTACATTTGGGAAGTGCTGGTGGAAAAGCGGCCCAACAAGCTCTTTCTGAAAGAGAAGTTCTGGTACAAGGGGCAAAACTCCATCTACCGCGTGGGCTTCTACGACCCGGAAACCCAGTCGCTCTCCGATGTGGTCTACTACCGCTTTGACAAGGACTTCAATCTGGCCCTGCGCGTGGACGCCCGCCGGGCGCGCTTCTTGGGCAACCGCTGGGTCTTCTTCTCGGGGCTGATGCAACGGCGTCTGGAAGGAGGCGGCTATTCGGCCATACCCTTTGAGGAGCAGGCCGTGGACCTGCCCGAGCGGCCCCTGGACTTCACCAAGCTCTCCAAGCCCAGCGAGGAGATGAGCCTGGGGGAATTGGCCCGCTTCGTCAAGAAGATCGAGGTGGAGGGCTACGATTCCCGCCGCTACCGCGTGGACATGCAGTCCAAGCTCAGCTTCCCCTTCGTGTGCCTGATAATGGCCCTGGTGGGCATTCCCCTGTCCCTGATTAAGGAGCGCGGCCAATCCCTGGCCACCGGGGTGGTGCTGGGCCTGTCCGTGGCCCTGCTCTACTGGATAAGTTTTTCCTACATGCGCTCCATCTTCGGCTATACCGGGGTGCTGCCCCCCTTCCTCTCGGCTTGGCTGCCCAACGGCATCTTCAGCCTGGTGGGGTTGTGGCTGTTCACCACCATCCGCCAATAGGCCAGCCGGCCGGCTCTATTAGGACCCAGGCCGGTGAAGAACAGGTAACGCCAAGATGCGATCAAACAACCAGTTTGATCGCATCTTGGTATAAAGCTATGGCACTGGCCGGCTTGGCCTTCTGGCTGGCTGTAATAAAGCCGGGCGGGGTTTACCCCCGCCCGGCTTTCATTTGCCACAGGAGCTGTAGCCGAAGTTGACTTGGCATGCCCTCCCGGCCACGCGGGCGGCCCGGCGCTGGGGCTCAGGCTAGGGCTTGACCGGCACCGCCGTCTCCAGGGCCATCTTGATCTTGTTCTTCAGCTCGGTGAGATCAAAGGACTTGATGACATAGAAGTCGGCGGCGATGGACTTCATGTCCTCCTTGAAGGTGTCGTAGGCCGTGCAGAGGATCACCGGCAGGTCGTAATACTTGTTGCGGATGTCCTGCAAGAGGTCCAAGCCGTTGTAGTCGACCATCTTGATGTCCAGAATGATGAGGTCCGGTTTCTCCGCCTCGATGCGCTCCAAAAGCTTAAACCCCGAGTCGGCGGTGACCACCTCGTAGCCCTCGTCGGTCAGCTCCTCGGAGTAGAGGAAGCGGATGTGCTCTTCGTCGTCCACGATCAGAATTTTAGGCATACACACACCTCGGGGGGTCACGAACCCCAGCGGTCCACAAGGTAAGGCTTGGACTCCTCAAATACCATGCACTCGTTTTCGATGAACTCCTCGGCCTGTTGCACGCTCATGCGCGCGGTCTTGCGCACGTAGGAGAGCGTCTTGCCGAAATACAGGGGGATCAGCGAAGCAAGAAGCTCCTCGCGACCCAGCCTGCCGCTCTGGTGGCAGACCGCGAAGTCGTAGAGCGTCCTGACCCATAGCTGGGTGGGAAAGTCGAACTGGTCTGGGGGCAGGTCGCCGATCTCGGCCAGCTTGGTCATCACCTCCGGAGTGACGATGCGGGCCCAGGTATCGCGGTAGGCGGAGAACCCCTCCCGGAAATTGGCGGCCAGCTTCTCCTCGCTGACCTTCACCGGCGGCGGCATCTCCACCTCGCCCAGGCCGAAGCCGTAGATGGAGGTGGGCTTGGACCACTTGACGCGCATCCAGTAGCCGGTGGTGGAAGCCATCAGGTCGAAGATGGTGCCCACCACCTGGCTGAACATGGGCCCCAGCTCGGCGGCGGGGTCCTTGGGCTTGTGGATCTTGGGGCGCCCCATGTAGGCCTGGCAGATGGGCACGTTGTTGTTCACCGCCAGGGTGGTCATCCAGATATCGATGCCGAAGTGGCTGACGGCCTCGGTCCAGGTGGGGCTGGCCAGGAAAACCCGGGCCAGGTCGCCGGAGAACCCGAAATCTCCGCCGATGGGCTGGCGCACCCGCCGTCCGTACAGGGCCCTGGTCAGGGGATAGGCGATGGAATTGGTTATGGTGCCGTCGAACTTGTGGCGCACGTACAAGGGGGCCACGTAGCCGAAGTCGTTGAACAGGGGCTCGCCCAGGTGTTTGACCCACTGGGGGGTGATGGACTTGAGGTCGGCGTCCACCACCACCACGGCGCGGGCCTTGAGTTCAACCACCTTGCGGAACAGGCACCTGAAGTTGTTGCCCTTGCCGCGTACCCCCGGGGCCGTGGACAGGTAGATGCGGGGCAGGCCTTCGGTGTCGGCGCCGAAAAAGGCCTCTTTGGTGCCGTCGTCGGAGTTGTTGTCGCAATTGATCAGCACGCAGCTTTTGTCGCCGAAGTAGCGCTTGAGCCCCAGGGCGGCCTGGGTAGTGGGGTAGGCGATGTGCTTGGCCTCCCGGTAGGAGGGGATGGCCACCACCATTTCGGCCTGGGCAATGTTCTGAGGATTTTCCTCCAAATACGCCTCGGCCATGAGGTCTCCTTGCTGGGCCGTCAGATGCTGCGGGCTTTTGGCTACAATGTTAGAAATACTGCAAACCCCTGGCAAAGTCAAACATGACCCGACAATGGAGAATGCTTGACACCCGCGCCGGCGGCGGTTCATATTCGGGGCGTACGGGAGCAACTGGTGACACGGACAGCAAGTTGGCACGAGCACGGCTCGCCGGCCCAGGTGGCCGGCTTTTTGGTGGGGCACGCCCAGGACCCGGCGGGCCGCACGGGCTGCACCGTGGTGCTGTGCCCGCCGGGCACCATGGGCGGCATGGAAGCCCGGGGCTCGGCCGCCGGCACCCGCCAGACCGATGGTCTGTTGCCCGGGCACATGGTGGAGGAGATACAGGCCGTGCTGCTCACCGGGGGCTCGGCCTTCGGCCTCGACGCCGCCGGCGGAGTGCAGGCCTTCCTGGAGGATCGGGGCCAGGGCGTGCAGGCCGGGGACTATCGCGTGCCGGTGGTGCCCACGGCGGTGATCTTCGACCTGCCGCTCAGCCAGGGGCAGGGACGGCCGGACAAGGCCATGGGCCTGGCCGCCTGTCAGGCCGCCAACGCCGGCCCCATGCCCCGGGGCAACGTGGGGGCCGGCAGCGGGGCCACCGTGGGCAAGCTGCAAGGCCTGCCCGCGGCCTGCAAGGGCGGCCTGGGCGGGGCCAGCTTCAGCCTGGGGTCCCTGCGGATGGGCGCGCTGGCGGTGGTCAACGCCTTTGGCGACGTGCTTGACGAGGCGGGGAGCATCATCGCCGGCGCCCGCCGGCAGGCCCAGAGCCACGAATTCGCCGACACCGCGGCCTGGTTCCTGGCCGGCAACCAGCGACGGGCCTTTTTGCCCTCCAGCAACACCACCCTGGCCGTGGTGGCCACCAACGCCCGCCTGGACAAGGTGCAGGCCTGCAAGGTGGCGGCCCTGGCCCACCATGGTCTGGTGCGCCACATCAGACCGGTGCATACTGTCTTCGATGGCGATTTGATTTTCGTGCTGGCCAGCGGGCAGGTGGAGGCCGACCTAACCGGCCTGGGGCTCATGGCCGCCGAGGTGGTGGGCCGGGCGGTGCTGGATGGCGTGCGCTCGGCCCATTCCCTGCCCGGGCTGCCGGCGGCGCGCGACCTGCGGCCCCTGGCTGCCGGCGCGGCGATTCGTTGCGGCTAAAGGAGGTTGCGCATGCCGATTCTGCGTTCCCTCGCGGCGCTGCTGATCTTCTGCCTGACGTCTGCCTGGCCACTTCCGGCCACGGCCTGGCAGATCGAGATCAAGGAGGTGGG
>JAKAGJ010000208.1 GCA_021815655.1 Deltaproteobacteria bacterium
GGGATGGCCCGCACCCGCTCCATCACCGCGCGGGCAAAGTCCGTGAGCCCCTCCAGGTCCACCGGCGCGTCCAGGCCCTGGCCCCGACCCTCCAGGTAGGCCAGGAGCTGGCGGCCGGAGAGGGTTTCCTGAGGCTCCACGGGCAAGGTGCGCGCGCCCGGGGCGCGGCGGTCCAGCAAGAGGGCGAAGTCGCGGCCGCTGCTTTGGGGCAGGGTCAGGGCGCACAGGCCCTTCTCGCTCTCGGCCGCGAAGATGGTGCCCAGCTTGAAGTCCACGGTATAGACCCTCACTTGGCGCTCGGACATGCGTCCCCCTGGCTCAGGTTATGTTCTTGCATATACCTGGCCAAGGCCTGGAGGGCAAGGTCTTTGCGGGCCGCCCAGGCCGGGGCCAGCAGGCGCTCGGGGCCGGGGTCGGCCACCAGGCGGTGGATGACCACCTGGCGGGGCAGCCGGGCCAGAAAGCCGGCGGCCGCGGCGCTCCACTCGTCCAGTGACCAGGGCGTCAAGCGCCCGGCCTGGTAGTCATCAGCCAGGGGCGCGCCCTGGAGCACCATGAGATTGTGCATCTTCACGCCCCAGACGCCCAGGCCGGCAAGGTGGCGGGCCGTGGCCCGGGTGTGCTCAAGGCCCTCGCCGGGCAGGCCCAGGATAACGTGGGCCACCACCTCGATGCCCCGGTCTTTGGCCTGGGCCACAGCGGCGTCGAAGCAGGCCAGGCCGTGACCCCGATTGATGGCCGCCAAGGTGGGCTCGTGGGCGCTTTGCAGGCCCAACTCCAGCCACAGAGGCAGGCGCCCGGCCAGGCGGCTGATAAGCTCCCAGCGCGGCGGGTCCAGGCAGTCGGGCCGCGTGGAGACGACCAGGCCGGCCAGGCCGGGAAAGGCGATCGCCTCCTGGAACAGGGCGGCCAGGACCCCTGGCGGGGCGTGGGTGGATGTATGGGCCTGGAAATAGGCCAAGAGGCGGGGCAAGGGCCGGCCCGCGCGGGCGGCCCGCCCGGCCAGGCGCTGGTAGCCCAGCTCAAGCTGCCGGGTGATGCTCAAATGCCCCAGGCCACGGCCGGCGCCGCCGGGCGGGCAAAAGGTGCAGCCGCCCCGGCCCTGGGGACCGCGGTGGGGGCAGCCCAGGCCGGCATCCAGGCCGATCTTGGCCACCGGCCCCCCGAAACGGGCCTTGAGCACCGGCCCCAGGAGGTTGATCCTTGCGGCCAGGCGGGCGGCATCCATGGCTTTACTGGCCGGCGGGGGTGGTGGCCTGCCCTGGGGGCGGCTGCTGGTCCTGGCTCTCGGGGGGCGGCTCCTCCATGATGGGAGCCTCCTCGCGGATCACCCAGATGCGGTTGACATGGCCGGGGATGGGCTGGCCGCGGCCGTAGAGGCGGCGGTATGCGGGGACCTTGCACAGGCCAAAGTACAGGCGCTCGTCAAAGGGGCCGCAGAACTCCAGGCACACGGCCTTGCCGTCGTGCTGGTTGTCGTGCACCTCGTAGTCGATCTTCCAATTCTTATGCCATTTGATGTACTTGTCGCTCAGGCCCGCCGGGCGGCTGGTCATCATGGCATCGGGGGGGAATTTGCCCTCGTGGTCGGCGGCGAAGCGCTCCAGGGCGGCCTGCACCTGGGGGGCCACTTCCAGGAAGCGCTCATAGGCCAGGCGCTCGCGGCGGCCCTTGCCGTGGGCGGCCAGGAAGACCAACAGGCCCACCGCCAACACCAGGATCCACCACTCCCAGCGCTTGAAGTCCAGGGGGCGGGGCATTTGGGGATGCGTAATCACGGCTGGCAATATATCACAGGCCCTCATAATTGTCCGCTACTAGCAGCCCGTGGGAGCAATCCTCCGGCCAGCCGCCAAGCGGGCCGTGGGCTCTCGCCCCAGCCAAGCACCGCCCTGGCCGAGGGCCCCGAGGGACCACCACAGGCAATTCACGGAGTGCTTGGGTACTGCGGGACGGCTTTCTCCGACACACTCCCAGCCGGCTGGGTATATAATAATTTCAACCTCAATGGCAGGAGAAACCATGGCTGGGTCCGCGCAACCGGAGACGGGGCTGGTGACCATCAAGGAGGCGGCGCGGCGCACCGGCCTGCCGGCCTCCACCATTCGCTTCTATGACCAGCAGTTCGAGGAATTTCTGGCCGTGAAGCGCGGCGCGGGCCGACGCCGCCTGTTCACGCCGGAGGCGGTGCAACGCCTGTTGGATATCCAGCGTTTACTCAAGGATGAGGGCTTGAGCCTGCGCCAGACCCGCCAGGCCCTGACCGGCCAGGCCACGGCCCCCCTGCCCGGCGCCGCGCCGGGGGCGCAGACGGCCCCAGGGCAGGTGGAGGCCCTGCGCGCCGAGGTGGAGGCCCTGCGGCGTGAGGTGCGTTCCCTGGAGAAACGCCAGCGCGACCTCAAGGAGATTCAGGAGCGCACCCTGGCCTTGGTAGGCTCGCTCACCAGGACCTAAAGCCAAGGCCGCCGCGCTGGGCGGAGGACATAAAGCGGCTTTCGCGGCGGGAGCGCCGCAGTTGAAGGCCCACGGCCAGGCCCAGGCCGGCCAGGGCCGCCAGGGTCATGATGGTGTGCAGGAGGTCCATGTCTTCTCCCGGCCTTGTCGGGGGGCTAAACCACCAGACAATGCATCTCCAGGCCCGCCAGCAGGCCGCGGATGGACAGGGGGCAGCGGGGTCCCAGGAAGTTGACGCAGCGCCGGGAATCCTCATCCCATTCCATGCCCTGGCATCGCAGGCAGTAAAGCTCCGGCTCGAACTTTTCGCTGTGGGTCTTGGCTCGTTCCATATGGCGCTCCCGGGTTGCTCCCTGGCTTGATTTGTCCTGCTATTAAGCAAGGAGAATGCCAGACGGACCACATGGGACAATACGCTTAAATGAAAAGTAAATTGGCCAGTACCCCCTGCCCGGCCCCGGCTGGCGGCAATTACTGCCCAGACCCCTGCGCCCCCGCTGGCCCCGGTGGAGCATGAACTTGCCTAGCGCCCCCTTTGCTCCCCAGGCCCAGGCGGTCCTGGCCCGCCGCTATCTGGCCAAGGACCAGGAGGGCCGCCTGCTGGAAACCCCCCAGGAGATGCTGCGCCGGGTGGCCGGGGCCGTGGCCGCGGCGGAGGCCGCCTGGGGCGGCCAGGCGGCGGTGGACCAGGCCGCCCAGGACTTCTTGGCCCTGATGCTCCAGGGACGCTTTCTGCCCAACTCACCTACCCTTATGAACGCCGGCCGCCGCCTGGGGCAGCTCTCGGCCTGCTTCGTGCTGCCGGTGGAGGACTCCCTGGAGAGCATCTTCGAGGCGGTGAAGGAGACGGCCCTGATCCACAAGTCCGGCGGCGGCACCGGCTTTTCCTTCAGCCGCCTGCGCCCGGCCGGCGACCTGGTGGCCTCCACCAGCGGGGTCAGTTCCGGGCCGGTGAGCTTCATGAACGTCTTCGACATGGCCACCGAGGCGGTTAAGCAGGGCGGCACCCGCCGGGGGGCCAACATGGGCATGCTCGGCGTGGGCCACCCGGACATCGAGATATTCATCAAGGCCAAACGCCAGCCCGGGGTGCTGCAAAACTTCAACCTCTCGGTGATGGTGGGCGACGACTTCATGACCGCCCTGGCCGCTGGCGCCGACTGGCCGCTGGTCAACCCCCGCGACCGCAGGGTGGTGCGCAGGCTGCCGGCGGCGCGGCTATTCGAGCTTATGGTTGAATCGGCCCACGCCTCGGGCGAGCCGGGGCTGGCCTTTTACGACGCCATCAACCGCGCCAACCCCACCCCGGCCCTGGGAATGCTGGAGGCCACCAACCCCTGCGGCGAGCAGCCGCTGTTGCCCTATGAGTCCTGCACCCTGGGCTCCCTGGTGCTGCCGGCCTTTGTGCGCGCCGGCGCCCTGGACTACGCCGCCCTGGAGCAGGCCGCGGCCTTGGCGGTGCGCTTTTTGGATGACGTGGTGGAGATCAACCGCTTCCCCCTGCCCCGGGTGTCCCAGGCCACGCGCCTGACCCGCAAGGTGGGGCTGGGGGTGATGGGTTTCGCCGACCTGCTGGTGGATTTGGGTATTCCCTACGATTCCCAGCCGGCCGTGGACCTGGGGCGAGAGGTGATGGGGCGCATCCAGGCCGCCGGGCGGGCGGCCAGCGTGGAGTTGGGCCAGAGGCGTGGCAGCTTCCCGGCCTTTCCCCAGTCCCGCTGGCGGCGGCAGGGCATTACCCATCTGCGCAACGCCACCGTCACCACCGTGGCCCCCACCGGCAGCCTGTCGCTCTTGATGGGCTGTTCCTCGGGCATAGAGCCCTATTTCGCCCTGGCCTACACCCGCCGGGTGCTGGAGGGCGAGGAACTGGTGGAGATCAATCAGCGCTTTTTGGATCGCCTGGCCCAAGCCGGCCTGGACTCGCCCCAGGCCCGCCAGCGCTTGAGCCACAGCGGCCGGGCCGATAGCCTGCCGGGCTTGGCCCCGGAGCTGGCGCGGCTGTTCACCACGGCCCACGAGGTGCCGCCCTCCCGCCATCTGGCGGTGCAGGCCGCCTTTCAGCAATACACGGACAACGGCGTCTCCAAGACCGTCAACCTGCCGGCCGAGGCCGGGCTGGAAGACGTGCGCCAGGTCTTCCGCCAGGCCCACGGCCTGGGGCTCAAGGGCGTGACCGTCTTCCGCCACGGCTCCCGGGGGCGCCAGGTGCTGGAGCTCTTGCCCCTGCCCGGCGGCGAACCGCCGCCGGTGCCGGCCCCGGCCCTGAACGGCCAGCACTGCCCCCGCTGCGGCGGCCTGCTGGCCAGCGACGGCGGCTGCCGCACCTGCGCCAGTTGCGGGGCCTCGGGTTGCGAGTAGTTTGCCCCTGGCTTCAAAGGGAGTTACAATTATCGGAGTTGAGACGACGGTTATCGCGGCAACGCAAGTTCAAGGGGGACCCAGTATGCCGAGCGTGAAGGATTTGAAAGTCATGGCCAAGGGCCTGGGGATCAAGAACGCGGCCAAGCTGCGCAAAGAGGAGCTTATCCACACCATACAGCTGGCCGAGGGGCATGACGACTGCTATGGCCGCATCCCCGACTGCGGCCAGAACGACTGTCTGTTCCGTTCCGACTGCCTGCCCGAGCCCCAGTTGACCGACTAGCCGGCCCATCCGGCGCCGCCCCGGGCCGGGGCGCGGGGCCGTCGCCTCGGCCCCAGGCCAGGGGGCGA
>JAKAGJ010000209.1 GCA_021815655.1 Deltaproteobacteria bacterium
TACTGCTGGTAGGCCGGAAGGGATTTGAACCCTTGACTTCCACCGTGTGAGGATGGCACTCTCCCGCTGAGTTACCGGCCTTTATTTCTGCCGCTGGGGCACTGGGATCGTTTTGCGGCTTCGCAAGCGCTCCCGCCGCCCTGTCGCGCAGATTTTTTTACACCATGCAGGCTGGGTTTGCAACCGGTTATTAGGCCCGCCGCGGCCTTGAGCTCCGCCACCTCGGCGAAACCCAGGCGCCGGCAGGCCCCGGAGGGCAGGTCGTCCATGTGCAAGGGCCCCAACCCCACGCGCACCAGGCGCTGCACCGGATGCCCCACCGTGGCGCACATCAGGCGTATCTCGCGTTTGCGCCCTTCGTGGATGATAAAGCTCAGCTTGCTGCGCAGGGCGGTGCCGCTTTTCAGATGCACGCGGGCCGGGGCCGTGGAACGCCCGTCGATAACCACGCCGCTGCGCAGACGGGCAATGGTTTCACCGCTGGGATGACCGCTGACCCAAACCCGGTAGACCTTGGGCACCTTGTAACGGGGGTGCATCAGGCGGTAGGCCAGCTCGCCATCGTTGGTCATCAGCACCAGCCCCTCCGAATCGTAGTCCAACCGCCCCACGGGGTAAAGCCGGGCGCCGGCCTCGGGAGGCAAGAGGTCCACCACTCGGCGGCGCCCCTGGGGGTCGCGCACGGTGCTGACCACGCCGGCGGGCTTGTGCACCAGCCAGTACTCCTTGGCCTCGGGACTGGGCAGGGCCTGGCCGTCCAGGGTGATCTTCTGGCGGGCGGGGTCGGCCTTGGCGCCCAACTGGTTGACCACCGTCCCGTCCACGGCCACGCGGCCGCCAGCGATCAGTTCCTCGGCGGCCCGGCGGCTGGCCACGCCGGCCCGGGCCAGGATTTTTTGCAGGCGCTCCTCGGCCATGGGGACCTTCCCGGCCTTCAGGCCGCTTGGGGCGGCTCGTCGTCGCCCTGGGGTTCGGGGTCGTGGGGCACCGGGCGCAGGCGCGGCGGGACCGCCTCGGGTCCGGCCCAGCCCAGGGGATCGGCCTCCGCGGCCACTGGCGGCGCGCTCTTGGTCTCGGAGCTGGATTCGGCCGCCAGGTCCGGCAGGTCGCCGGCGCCGGACTCCTGACCGTCTTGCTCCTGCTCCTCCTGGTCTTCCAGGTCGCGCAGGCCGGCGGCCCGGGAGAACAGGTCCTCGTCGGCGGCGGCCTCGGCGGCACCCTCGGGCTCGCCAGCCAGGGCCTCCATCTCCTCCAAGGTGGGCAGGTCGTTCAAGTCCTTGAGGTCAAAGACCTCCAGAAAACGCTTGCTGGTGCCGTAGACCAGGGGGCGCCCCGGCAGGTCCTTGCGCCCCACCACGCGCACCAGGTCCTTTTCCATGAGCATGCGCAATACGCCGCCCACCTCCACCCCGCGCAGGCTCTCGATCTCGGCCTTCAATACCGGCTGCTTGTAGGCCACGATGGCCAGGGTTTCCAGGGCGGCCCGCGACAGGCGGGTGACCTGCTCGCGCTTTAGCCGGCGCAGCCAGAAGGCCAACTCCGGCCGGGTACGGAAGGTGTAGCCGCCGGCCACCTCCACCAGGGTGAAGGCCCTCTCCAGGCCCTGGTACTCGGCCACCAGCTCCTCCAGGGCGGCTCTCACCGCCTCCTTGTCCTCGGTTTCCAGCACCTGACCCATCTGGGCCAGGCTCAGGGGTCCCTCGGAGACGAAGATCAGGGCCTCCAGGATGCGCTTGATATCCACGCTCATGTCTCTTGCTCCTCCGCCTGCTCCTCGCGGTCCAGGGGCATGAAGTAGATGCGCATGGGTCCCCACTCGGCGCCGCTGGGCTGGGGGTCGGCGGGGCGCTGCTGAAAGACCCGCACCAGGCCCAGGCGGGTCAGCTCCAGGATGGCCAGGAAGGTTACCACCAACTGGCCGCGCTGGCGCTGACCCGTGAAACATTCCTCGAAGGTGATGGTCTGGCTGCGGCGCAGGCTCTCCAGGAGCTGCCCCATGCGCTCCTCCAGGGAGACCTGGGCCGCGGGCAGGTTGAAGCCCAGAGTGGGGTTCTGGTGGCGCAGCAGCCGGCGGAAGGCTTCGATCAGGTCAAACAGCCCCACGGCCACCGCCTCGGCGGCCTGGGAGTTGGCCAGGGCCTGGTTAACCTCCTGCTTGCCGCCGCTGCGGCTGAAGACGTCGCGGTCCAGCCAGGGGCGCTGGTCCAGGCGCGTGGCCGCCTCCTTGATGCGCTGGTGCTCCATGAGCTGGCTCACCAGGTCCGAGCGCGGGTCCTCGCCCTCCTCCTCGTTGGCGCTGGCCGCCAGGCTGGGCAAGAGGGTGCGGCTCTTGATGTGGGCCAGGGTGGCGGCCATGACCAGGAAGTCGCCGGCGAGCGAGATGTTCAGGTCGCGCATCAGGTCCAGGTAGTCCAGGTACTGCCTGGTAATCATGGCGATGGGGATGTCGTGGATGTCCACCTCATTCTTGCGGATGAGGTGAAGGAGCAGGTCCAGGGGCCCCTCGAAGATTTCCAGTTTGACGGCTACATCCATGGGCCGGGGTCCTCACAGGGGCAAAAGCAGGTCCATCAATTCCCGGGCCGGCCAGACCACCAGCATGCTGATGACGTCCGGAAAGCCGTGCACGGCGTGGGGCAGGAACATCAAGCCCAAAAGGAGGGCGAAGCCGTAGCGCTTCAGCTCCTGGTATCGCATGGCCGCCTGGAGCGGCAAGAGCCCGGTGACGATGCCCGAACCGTCCAGGGGCGGCAGGGGCAGCAGATTGAACATGGCCAGGATCAGGTTGACCTGCACCCCCAGGATAATCAGTTGCCCCAGATAATAGACCGGCAGGGTGGGCTCGCGAAACACCCCGGCGCCCACCAACAGGTGCAGGATCACTCCCAGCAGGCAGGCGGCGCTCAGATTGGCCACCGGCCCGGCCGCCGAGATCCAGATTATATCGCGCCGGGGGTTTTTCAGCCGGCGGTAGTCCACGGGCACCGGCTTGGCCCAGCCTATGCCGGAGCCCATCCAGGCGGTGACGAAGAATACCAGGGTGCCGGCCATGTCCAGGTGGTGCAAGGGATTGAGGCTCAAGCGCCCGGCGGCCTTGGCGGTATCGTCGCCCCGCAGGTGGGCCGCCAGGGCGTGGGAGGCCTCGTGCACGGTCAGCGCCATGAGTATGGGCGGGGCCAGCAGAATGACCTTGATGAACAGACCCAAGAGATAGCTGGTCATGACGCCTCGCTTTGCGAGTTGATAACAAATTCGCGCGCCACCAGGGCCGCTTCTTCCTCGCGGCTGGTGACCTCCTGGTCCAGGCGGGCGGCCAGGAGCCGGTCCAGTATCTGGCGGTAGATCGGCCCCGGGGCCAAGCCCATGGCCATGAGATCGGCGCCGCTTAAGGCGGGGCGCACCTTGGCCAGGCTGGTGAGATACTGGCTCACCGCCCGCTTGCCCACGGGCAGGCTGGCCTTGCCCATGATGAGGAGCAGATACTCGGGGCGCAGGGGTTTGAGCAACTGGTAGATCAGGGAGGCGGGGGCCGGGCCCCTCTGGAAGCGGTTCAGGGCGTTCAGCGCCAGGCCGCGCATCTCCACGATCTCCTGGCGCAGCTTGTCGGGCAGGAACAGGCGCTGGCTTAAGTCCTCCAGTTCCTCGTCCTTCAGGGGGTCGCACAGCCCCAGGAAGATCACTAGCCACTGGCGCAGGGGACGGTCCAGGAAGGATAGATGATACCAGGCCAGGGCCTGCTCGATCTCCTCCAGCAGGGCCAGCTCCTTGGATTCCAGCTTCAGCTTGGGGTGGAACAGCTCCAATAGCTTGAGGTCCCTGAGGCGCACCAGGCAGTTCACCGCCCGCTCCTCCTCAAGCATCTGTTGCAACTCGCCGAAGAGGCGCCGGCCGGACAGGCGTTGGAAGGCGTCGATCTTGATGGCGTTTTTTATCAGGCCCTCGGTGACCTTGCCGATGCGGAAGTCGAAGCGCTGCTCGAAGCGCACGGCGCGAAAGACCCGCGTGGGGTCTTCCACGAAGGAGAGGTTGTGCAGCACGCGGATGGCCTTTTCCTTGATGTCGCGGCTGCCGTCGAAAAAGTCGATGAGGGTGCCGAAGCTCTGCGCGTTGATGCGCACGGCCAGGGTGTTTATGGTGAAGTCGCGGCGGTAGAGGTCCAGCTTGATGGAGCTCATCTCCACCACCGGCAGGGCCGCCGGCGACTGGTAGTACTCCAGGCGGGCGGTGGCCACGTCGATGACCAGTCCGTCCTTGAAGATCAGCTTGGCGGTGTTGAACTTCTTGTGGGCGCGCACCCGCACGTCGGGGCGCTCCTGGGCGCAGGCCCGGGCGAACAGGATGCCGTCGCCCTCCACCACCACGTCCAGGTCCAGATTGGAACGGCGCAGGAAAAGATCGCGCACCGAGCCGCCCACCAGATAGGCGTTGTAGCCCAGGTCGTCGGCCAGACGCCCCAGTTGTTGCAGGGTCTCGATCACCGGCCGGGGCAGGCGCTCGCGCAACAGGCTGGTAACGTTTTTCAGACGGGTGTTGGCGTTGGCGCCCAGGGCGTCGGCGCTGGGCTCGTTGATCAGGGGGTGCTCGATCAGGGTGTTGAGAAGGTCGGTGCGGGTGATGATCCCCACCAGGCGCCCCTGGTCCATCACCGGCACCAGGCGCTGGCGGCGCTCCACCACCGCCTGCTCCACGGCCGATAGATTGGCGTCCACCTCGATGGGCTGCACCCGCTGGTCCATGTATTCGGTCACCGGCAGGCGCTCCAGGCCATGAAAGATGGCCTTTTCCACGGTCTGGCGGCTGATGATGCCCAGCACCTGATCGTCCCTGACCACCGGCAGCACGTTGATGTTGTAGCGGGTGAGCTTTAGGTTGGCCTCCTGCAGGGTGGCCGTGGGCTCCACGGTGATTACCGGGCTGGTCATGAGGTCGCGAGCGTGGCGCCGGGGGTTGATGTGGGATTGCAGGGCGGTCATGAGCCGCTCCCTGGCCTCCACCAGGGTCAGGTCGCGCAGAGTGGCGCTGGCCGCCGTGGGATGGCCGCCGCCGCCCAGGTTCTTGGCGATCTTGCCCACGTCCACCTGGGGCAGGCGCGAACGGGCCACCAGGTACACCCGGTCCTCCATGCGCGCCAGCACCAGTATCACCTCCAGGTTGTCCATGT
>JAKAGJ010000210.1 GCA_021815655.1 Deltaproteobacteria bacterium
CCTGCTGGGCCACGCAGCCGCCCACGCCGATAATCAGCCCCGGCCGCCGCTGTTTCAGCTCCTTGAGAGCCCCCACGTAGGAGTAGACCTTGTGCTCGGCCCGCTGGCGCACGCTACAGGTGTTTAGCAGGATAAGATCGGCTTCCTGGGGCTGGTCCGCCGGCTGGTAGCCCAGGTCGGCCAGCATCCCGGCCAGGCGTCCCGAGTCGTACTCGTTCATCTGGCAGCCGAAGGTGGTGATATGCACGCGCTTGGCCGGGGCCGGGGCAGTCATGGGACGGTTCCTTGTCTGACGGTGCGGGTTGGCCCAAAACCTATCTTACCGCCAGCCCGGACGCAAGGGGCTGGCGCCCGGACGGGGCATGGCCGGGGCCGCGGGCAAACAACCGGGCCAGTTGCTATTATATTTATAACATGGTCCGGCGGGGCCGTGGTGGCCACTTGCAGGCCGTTGCACGGTGAAACAGGGATATAGCGCGAATAAACAGATACTAAGGCCGTTAAACGCGATCAAGCCTTGCCATGGACGATGGGAACCACGGATGGCCCGTCATCCTGCGAGCCTCCTTGGGCGAAGGATTTGGGAGGCTTGGCAAAACCAGGCTTTCGCCAGGCCGCCGTGGCATGGGGCGGGACGCCCCGTGCAATGCTTTCGCTTGAAGATCTACCTCGTTAGGTGACAGGCCCGTGATACCCCTCAAATCCGATCTACCCACCTGGCGCACGCCTTACTGCACCCTGGCCATCATCGCCGCCAACGTGGCGGTGTACCTGTATCAGATGTTGCTGTCGCCGCCGGCCGAGGCGCTGTTCATCATGAATTTCGGGCTGGTGCCGGGCTGGCTCAGCGGTCTGGGTCAACCAGCGCCGCCGCCGGGCCTGCTGCCCCGGCCCCTGACCCTCATCAGCGCCATGTTCCTGCACGCCGGCCTGTGGCACCTGGCGGGCAACATGCTCTACCTGTGGATATTCGGCCGCAACGTCGAGGACGCCCTGGGCGGCGGGCGCTTCCTGGCCTTTTACCTGCTGGGCGGGCTGGCGGCATCCCTGGCCTTCGTGGCCAGCGCGCCGGCGGAGGTGGTGCCCATGATCGGGGCCAGCGGGGGCGTGGCCGCGGTGCTGGGGGCCTACCTGGTGCTGTTCCCCCGGGCCAGGGTGCTGGTGTTGTTTTGGTTTATCTTCATAGTCCAGTTGGTGCGCGTGCCGGCGGTGCTGCTCCTGGCCATCTGGTTCCTGTTGCAGGTGCTGGGCCTGGGCGGAGCCGGAGTGGCCTGGATGGCCCATATCGGCGGCTTCGTGGCCGGCTTCTTCCTGGTGCGCCTGTTCCTGCCCCAGGGCCCGCGCCATGCTTGAACTATTTTTTTGGGGGGGGCTGGCTAACGCAGCAGGCCCTTGAACTCCACCCGGCTAACCTCGCCCAGGGGAATCCGGAAGTTGCCATAGCTGGTCTTGCCCGTGGCCTTCAAGTCGGCGGTCATGGCCAGGTGCACCGGCTCGCCCTGCTTGAGCACTACCTTGGCCGTGAGCTGACCCTCCTTATTGGCCAGCTCCAGGGCCTGCACCTTTTCGAAGGGCACCGCCACCTGCCCCTTGCCCACGGTGCCCATAATGAAGGACTGGCCGTCGATGGCAAATTGGGTCAGATCCACGCGGGTGCCCTGCTGATCCACCAGGACCACCTGGTAGTCGGCCTGGGGCTCGGGGATGCGGGTGGGGCCGGAGCCGTCGTTGAACCCCATGGCCAAAAGCAAAGGGCACAGCAAAAGTACCGCCGCCAAGGCCAAGCGGGTATTATATTTATGCATGGTGTCTCCTCGCCAATACCGTTGCCAAAAGGAGCAAGGTGGAGTGCCTGTCTTTTTGGTACCATGGCGCCCGCCCCCAATCCAACCAAAATCTGACTCCACGCCGGCCTTGGCCAGGGACGGTGCCTGTAGTATCCTGACCGTCAGGGGCCTTGCCGCGCCCGCCCAGGCCCACAAGGCAGGACCAAGCCACGGCAGCGGGGGGAACGTCATGTCATACCTCAGATTCAGCCCGCCGACCCCATGCTGAAGCGCCTGCGCCGGCGTTGGGGCATCCTGCCCACCTGGGCCAAGGTGGTGCCGGTGGCGGCCCTGCTGGTGGCGCTGGCATGGCTGCGCGCCCGCCTGCCCCCCGGGGCCTCGTCCTGGCAACATGTAGTCAATACTCTGTTTTACCTGCCTCTTTTCATGGCCAGCCTGCTGTTCGGCCTTAAGGGCGGTCTGTCCTGCGCCCTGCTGATAAGCCTCACCTTCCTGGGCCAGATGCCCCCCGAGGCGGCCAGCCGCCAGCAGGGGCACCTCATGGCCTGGGGCCTGGAGGTGGCGCTGTACTTCGTCAGCGGCCTGGTGACGGGGGCGATCGTGGACCGCGAGCGGCGGGAGGCTCGCCGCCTCAAGGAGGCCCAGGAGCTGGCCCTCCTGGGCCAGGCGGCGGCGGCGGTGGCCCACGAGTTGAAAACACCCCTGGTGGCCATTGGTGGTTTTGCCCAGCGCATGCTGCGCGAGCTGCCGCCTGAGCATCCCCATCACCGCCCCTTGAGCATCGTGGTGGACCAGGTGGCGCACATGGAGCAGCTCCTGCGGGAGATGCTGGACTATTCCCGCCCCGTGGAGCTGGACTTGGCCCCCCAGCCCCTGGTGCTCCTGGTGGAGGAATGCCTGGCCATGCTGGACCATCTGGCCGAGCAAAAACAGGTGCGCCTGGAGACGGTGAACCAGCCGGGGCTGGCGGTGCCGCGACTGGACGCTGGGCGGGTCAAGCAGGTGGTGCTGAACCTGGTGCAGAACGCCATCCAGGCCTCGGAGCGGGCCACGGTGGTGCGGGTGGGCATCACCCAGAAGGGGCCTTGGATGATCCTGGAGGTGAGCGACCACGGCTCGGGCATCCGCCGCGAGGACCAGCCCCGAGTCTTCTTCCCCTTCTTCACCACCAAGCGCCAGGGCACCGGCCTGGGGCTGGCCATCTCCCGCAAGATCGCTGAGGCCCACGGCGGCCGCCTGGAGTTCGACAGCCAGCCCGGCCAGGGCAGCCGCTTCCGCTTGGTGCTGCCCCTGGCGGGGCCGGGTGCCCCCGGCGGGGCATAAACGGTTGGTTTGGGACTATCCCTTGACCTGGCTGGCTGGCTCCCGTTGTCGGTTGGCCGCAAAGACGGCACCCGGCCCGGCTTCTTGCATTCTCGGCAGGGTTTCACCGGGAGCCGCAGCGGCGCGGCCGTAAAAGGACGTTGGCCGACCCGGTTATGCCCCGCCGGGGCACCCGGCCCGACCCGTTATTGCCCCGCCGGGGGCACCCCATTAGCCCCAGCCGAGTTTGGTGCGCAGTATCTCGAAGTAATCCTTGAAGGGCGACTGCACCAGGCGCACGGCCTGGCTGGCGCGGCGGATGGTCACCCGGTCGCCGGGGTAGAGTTCCAGCCCCACCTGGCCGTCGCTGGTGAGGGTGATCTCCTGGGAGCGGTGTCCCAGGCTCAACTCCAGGGTCATGTGGGGGGACAGCAAGAGGGGGCGGTTGCTCAGAGCGAAGGAGCAGATGGGCGTGACCACGATGCATTCCAAGGCGGGATGGCAGATGGGTCCGCCGGCGGAGAGGTTGTAGGCCGTGGAGCCGGTGGGAGTGGAGACGATAAGCCCGTCGGCCCGAAAGGTGGTCAGCGGCTGGCCGTCCACCTCCAGGCACAGTTCCACGATGCGGGCCAGGGCGGCCTTGTTTATCACCACGTCATTGAGGGCCGTGACCTGGCGGGGCGGCTGTCCGGGACGGCTGACCTGGGCCTGAAGCATCAGGCGCGGCGGGGCGGAGAAGCTCCCGGCCAGCACCCGCTCCATGGCCGGCAGCAGCTCCTCGGGGGCCAGGGCGGTGAGGAATCCCAGGCCGCCCATGTTCACTCCCAGGATGGGCACCGCCTCCAGACCGGCCAGCACCAACTCGCGCACCGCGCCCAGCATGGTGCCGTCGCCACCCAGCACCACCACCAGGCCGGTGTCGGCGTTCAGGTCCAGGGCCGGGCCGGGGCTGGCCGTCTCGTGGCTGGCGCCGGCCTCCAGCAGCAGGGGCCGGGCTCCCTGGGAATGCAGCCAGGCCCCCAGTTCCTGGGCCAGGGCCGCAGCCTCCGGGGTGTGGGCCTTATAAATTACCGCCACCTGGGGCATGGGCCGCTCCCTGGCCCCCTGGGGGCATGCAGGATTGTAAAGCCGCGACGCAGGCCGTAGAATGCGCAGGGAACGAAAGGCGCCGCGCGGCAAACGGCCACGCGGCCCATCCTAGGGGCCAAGCTAGCAGAAAGCGCCCCTGGCCACAAGGGCCAACCCCCAGCCACGGGCGGAGGGCATGAGCGACGAAGACCTGATTGCGGCCCTGAACCAGGCGGTAAAGCAGGAGGTCCTGGAGAATTACTGCCGGGAACGGCGCGTCATCGAGGAGGAGGGCAACCTGCTCTTTGAGACCTGCTGCGCCTTCCACGGCGGCCTTAGCGCCTGGGACAAGGGCAAGATGCTCCTGGCCAGGGCCTTGCTTACCCCCGAGGGCGTGCGCGCCTTCTTCCATTTGGCCGGCCTGGAGCCGTTCCCGGAGGAATGCCAGACGCCGGACCTGGTTTTTCTGCCTCCCAAGGCCTGGACCCGCTGCCGGCGCTACCAGAAACTCATAGCTGGCCTGTACACCGACTTGTGGCAGGGTCGCCAGGCCCTGGAGGATGAGCGCCAAAAAGCCCTGGACCTGCGCCAGGAGGTGAACCAGGACATCCTGGAGTTCGAGCGCAACCACGATTTCCTGTCCCTGTCGGCCTACCTGCGCGATCTGGACCCCCAGGAATTGCAGCGTCGCAAGATACTGGGCGTGAACTTCTCTCCCGGCGAGACTGCGGCCTCGGCCGAGGCCCTGTCCTTCCGTCCCTTCTCGGTGGAGCGCCTGGGCCTGGACCAGCATACCGAGCACCTGCGCCCGCCCCAGGAGGTGCTGCCCGCCGCCCACAGTCTCATCCATGCTATCTGCCGCCAGCACCCCGGCCTGGTGGACGCCCTGTGGGCCTAACCGCCGGGTGCCCCCGGCGGGGCATGCCGGGTCGGGCAGGTCATGGACCAGGCCAGGGCTGTCGGCTCCCATAGGGGCGCTTT
>JAKAGJ010000211.1 GCA_021815655.1 Deltaproteobacteria bacterium
GCCTTGCCCGCGAATACCTCCACCATGCCTTCAGCGGCCTGGCGCTTCCATTGGGCGATCATGTTCGGGTGCAGGTCGAACCGCGCCGCCAACTCAGACAGGGTCTGCTCGCCACGCAAGGCCTCCAACGCCACCTTGGCCTTGAACTCCGCCGAAAACCGCCTGCGCTTCGTCTTGCTCATCTCGGTGGTACCTCCATCGTGACCGTCGTGCCATCCACCTTACACGACTGTCCAATTTATGGGGGCCACCTCTGGGCTCCGCGAGGGGTTGTATGTTTACATTGTAGCCACAATGTAACTGGCAGGGGTGCGTGGCGTCAAGCAAAAAAATGTCAAAAATTACATACAACAGGCCAGCAACAGTCCCTTTCGCGGCCATCTTGCGAAAATATGAAGTAATATAAGCTTGTTACTTTTACGTGCCACCGCCAGCCCCAAGTGGGCGATGTGCAGCCTTCTGGGGGGAGCAAAAGGCACCCACCTGGTGACCACGGCCATCGAGCACCCAGCCATCCTGGAGCCGACCAGGGTGCTGGCGGCTGAGGGTTTGAAGGTGACGCGGGCGGGCTTGGCTGGGCAAGGGCTGGTCCTCGCCGGCGGCCATGGCCAGGCGCGGGACAGGCCCCTTGCCGAGCCTTCCCCCTGAGACTCATTTCCCCTACAATGGCCCCAAAACAGAAACCAGGATCGTCCCGGTTGGAGGGCTTAGGCGGTCGCGCGGTGGCGGGGAGGCTCTTTGGGGCCAACCTCGCCGTGGGTGGCCATTTCACCAAAGGAAGAATCAAAAACATGGCTTTCATGCGCGGACTGCTGGGCCTGGTCCTTTTGCTAATGCTGGGCCTGGCTCCCGCCTTTGGGGCTGAAACGCCGGGGTCAGGCCCCGCGCGGCCCATGGTGGGCCTGGCTCTCTCCGGTGGCGGGGCGCGAGGCCTGGCCCATATCGGGGTGCTGGAGGTGCTGGAGGAGGCCGGGGTGCCCGTGGACTTGATCGCCGGCACCTCCATGGGCTCCATCGTGGGCGGACTCTACAGCGCCGGCTACCGCACCGACCAGATCAGGGGGATGGTTTCTCAGGTGGACTGGCAGGAGGCCTTTTCCTCCACGCCTTCCCGGGACCTGCTGGAATTTTCGCAAAAGGATGATAGCCAGCGCCACCTGCTGGAGGTGGGGCTGGACGGCAGCGGCGTGAAGCTGCCCAGCGGCCTTTTGAGCGGCTATAAACTGACCCTCCTGCTCACCCGCCTCTGCCTGCCCGTGGCCGGCGTGCACGACTTCGACCGTCTGCCCATTCCCTTCCGGGCCGTGGCCACCGACCTGACCAACGGCGAGGCCGTGGTGCTGGGCCAAGGCAGCCTGGCCATGGCCATGCGCGCCTCCATGTCCATCCCCGGCGTCTTCCCGCCCCTGGAGCTGGACAAGCGCCTACTGGTGGACGGCGGCGTGGTGCAGAACCTGCCGGTGCAGACGGTCAAGGACATGGGCGCCGCCCTGACCGTAGCGGTCAACGTCTCCACGCCTCTGCGCACCCGCGAGAACCTCAAGGACGTCTTGCAGGTGATGGACCAGACCATCAGCTTGCAGATGGTGCTGTCCACCCAGACTCAGGCCAAGCAGGCCGACCTGGTCATCGAGCCCGATCTGACCGGCTACAGCAATGCCGACTTCGGCAAGGCCGAGGAGTTGCGTCGCTTGGGGCGGGAGGCGGCCCAGGCGGCGCTGCCCCGGCTCCTGGCCCTCCTGGAGCAGCGGGGGGTGGCCCTGGCCCCGCGCCAGCGACCGGGTCTGGCGCTGGTGCATGGAATCGTGGTGGGCAAGGTCAGCCTGGAAGGCCCCCAGGAGTATTGGAAGGACGTGCGGCGGCTGGCGCCTCTCAAGGAGGGCCAGGAGGTCAGCACCGACCATTTGGACCAAGCGGCGCAGAAAATCTATGGCCAGGGCATGTTCCAGAGCGTCAGCTACCGCCTGGAGCCCCTGCCCGATGGCCGCTCCGAGGTGGTTTTCATCCTGGACGAGAAAAACTACGGCAAGTATGTCAGCAGATTCGGGTTATATCTGGAGGGCACCACGGAGGGGGCCAGCACCGCCAACTTCTACCTGAACTTCCGCCAGCCCAATTTATTTTTCACCGGCTCCTATGCCGAGCTGGACCTGCAAGCCGGACGCACCCTGGGCGGGGCGGCGCGGCTGATGCTGCCCAACCGGCCCTGGGATGGCCTTTTCTTTCAGCCCGAGGCCTTCTATTACTCCACCACCCACAACATCTACGCCAACAAGGATATCCGCGCCGAATACCTGCATGACACGCGCGGGGTGAACCTGGATGTCGGCCAGGAGCTGGGCACCTGGGGCCAACTGCGCCTGGGCTATGTGCTCAGGCTGGACAGCGTGTCCCCGCGCATCGCCACCGTGCAGGTGCCGGAGAACTCGGACCTGGTGTCGGCCCCGCGTGCGGTGCTGCGCATCGACACCCTGGATCGCTTTCCCTATCCACGGCGGGGCTTCCGGTCGGAACTGACCGCCCTGCGCGCCCTGCGCTACCTGGGATCGGAGATCGACTTCATGCGCCTGGTATGGGAGGGCTCCTGGGTGTGGCCCTTGGGCCGGGCCGGCTTTCTCGTGCCCAACTGGACCCTGGCCACTTCCTTGGACGGCGCCCCCTCCAATTCGCAAATCATGTTCCTGGGGGGCTATCCCGGACTGCTGGGGGCGGCCACCGATGAGTTCCGGGGCCAGGAGATAATGCGCTTGCAACTGCTGCACCGCTACCCACTGAGCGACAGCCTGAACTGGATCACGGCGGTGAACATGGGCGCGGCCAGCGACTCCATGGACCAGGTGGCGCAGCCCGAGCGTTGGTTCTGGGGTGGTGGCGCCGGCCTGGGGATGGCCACGCCCCTGGGGCCGGTGGAACTGCTGCTGGGCCTGGGCCAGGAGGGGCGGGTCGCCGCCTACGTGGTCTTCGGCCTGCCCCACTGAGGGGGCTGAAGGTGCCCGTGATTCAGGGGCGGACGCGGGAATCCATCCACTCCTGGAATTCCCGAACCAGGCGCCAAAAGTCAGCGATGGCCTGCTCGCCGGCCGCGGTGAGACGGGCTCCGCCGCCGCCCTGGCCGCCGGCCTGCTTGTCCACCAGGGGCTGGCCGGCCAGGCAGTTCATGGATTCCACCAGGTTCCAGGCATGGCTGAAGCTCATGCCCATGGCCCGGGCCGCGGCTGACACCGAGCCCTCGCGGGCGATGTTCTCCAGGAGCGCCACCCTTCCCCAGGACAGATAAGTGCGTCCGTCCTTTTCCAGCCATAGGCGCCCCTTCAACTGCACCCCCTCCTGGGGCGGGGCGCAGGCCAGGGCGTTGCGCTCCCAGGGGTTCTTGGTTTTGGGCATGCCCGCTCCCGCCAAAAAGAGAAACCGCCCGCCTTCGGGCTCCACGCAAGGGCATGATACCCTGATTCAGCGCCCGGGGCCAAGCGCCGGCCGAAAAGGCCGGGCCGCCGGCCTGGCTTGGCCGGCGGCCCGGGGAGGGGTTGCCTTGTCATCGGCAACCCGGCTAGGAGGCGCGAGGAAAGGGGGCTAGGGCATGAGCCCCATGGCCTTCCAATAGAAGGAGGACAGCAAAATGCCCGTCAGCACCGCCACGGCATAGACCGCTCCGCCCACGCTGACGTGGCCGGGACTCCAGCCCCGGGACTTGGTCATGGCGTCGCCGATCATGATGAAGGGCTGCTGGTAGCCTAGAAAGAAGGAATTGCCGGCGGCGATCACCGCCACGCTGATGAGGGCCGGGTGCAGGTGGTGGACATTGTACAGGGGAATGAACAGCGGCGCGGTGAGCGCGATGGTCGAAAACCCCCAAGGCACGTCCAGAAACCTGATAAGCCATAGGCCGCCCACGATGACCAGCAAGAGCAGCAGGGGCTGGCCGGCAAAGGCCAGGACGCCCGGCTCTATGATGGGGCGCAGCCAGTCGGTGATGCCGGCCTTGACCAGGATGGATGAGAGGCTGATGGCGGCGCCGAAGAAATATATGATGTCCCAATTGACCCCGGTTGATATCTCGGGGAAGTTCACCACCCGGAAAAGCATTAGGGCCAGGAAGGCGAAGAGGGCCACCGCCGGCGTGGAGACGTGGTGGTATTTTTCGGTGGCGAACAGGACCAGGGCCGTGGTGAGAATCACGGCGGTGACTATCTCCTGGCGGGTGATCTTGCCCAGGGACTCATATTGTTTGGCAAAGGCGTCCTTGGGGATGGACAGCGGCTCCTTGGGTTTCATGACCAGATATAAAAGGCCCATGAACACCACCGTGGCGATGGTCCAGGGCACGGCCATGTACTGAAACCAGGTGCCGAAGGTGACCAGGGGTTTTATCTCGGCGGGATAAAAGCCCAGCATGAACACGCCCCACAGGGACCCGGTGAGCCAGCCGGTGCCGGGGATGAGGGCGCTGGCCCAGGCCACCAGGCAGATCAAGGCCGAGCCGCGCGAGCGGTCGGGCAGCTTGCAGGCCTCCACCAAATTCATGGCGATGGGCATGACGATGGCGATGCGCACGGTGATGGAGGGCGTAAGGGCCGAGAGCACCAGGCCGATGATGCACCAGCTCAGGATCACCGTGCCGTAGCTGGGGTCAAAGGTCTTGAGCACCAGGAAGGCGATGCGCTTGCCCAGGCCGGTCTTGGCCAGGGCGAAGCCGAAGAACAGGGCTGGTATCAGCACCCAGACCGCCGCGCTGGCGAAACCCGAGGCCACGGTGGCCAGCGGCAGGCCGAAGGCCAGGGAACCGCCCATGAGCACGGCCCCGCCGGCCAGGTAGGCCAGGCCGGAATCCCTGAATATCCACAGACCCAGGGTTACCAGCACCACGGCCATGATGTGGTGTCCCAGGGGGCTTAGGTTGGCTATGGGTTTGGTCAGGGCGATGAGCACCGCCGCGATGGTAATCAGGATCAGACCCAAGACTCTGGCGTTGGTCATGCCAAGCTCCTTCAGGCCACCCTCGTGGGCAGGGGGCGCGGGCGGTCAGGGCGGGGATGCAATTTCCTCACGCTCTGGACCAGCGGTGCTCATGGTCCCAGGATTGGCCAGCGCCAAGGGCCGCCACGGCCGGGACCGCGCGGGC
>JAKAGJ010000212.1 GCA_021815655.1 Deltaproteobacteria bacterium
GCGCCTGCGTACAAGCCCGCCCCCGGTACTGATAACCAACCCCGACATGCTGCACCTGGGCATCTGCGCCTATCCCAGCGCCTGGGAAAGCCTGCTTGCCGACCTGCGCTATATCGTCATCGACGAGGTGCACACCTACCGGGGGGTCTTTGGCTCCCACGTGGCCCAGGTGCTGAAAAGGCTCCTGCGCCTGTGTGCTATGCGGGGTGGCCGGCCCCAGTTCGTGCTCAGCTCGGCCACCATCGCCAACCCCGGCCAGCACGCGGCGGCCCTCACCGGCCGGCCCTTCGCGCCAGAGCAGGTGGTGAGTGAGTGCGGCGCCCCGGCGGCGGGGCGCTATTTCGTGATGATGAACCCCCAGGGCGCCGCCAGCACCACCGCCGCCCATCTGCTCACGGCAGCCGTGGAGCGCGGCTTTTCCACCATCTGTTTCACCCGCTCGCGGCTGCACACCGAGCTGATTCATTCCTGGGTGGGGCGGCAGCGGCCGGAATTGGCCAACAAGATCGCTGGCTACCGCGCCGGCTTCCTGCCCGAGGAGCGCCGGCACATCGAGCACTGCTTGAGCAGCGGCCGGCTCTCGGGGGTGATTACCACCAGCGCCCTGGAGATGGGCATAGATATCGGCGGCCTGGACGTGTGCATCCTGGTGGGCTACCCTGGCAGCCAGATCAACACCTGGCAGCGGGGCGGGCGCGTGGGCCGCTCGGGCCAGGAGAGCGCCATCTTCCTGGTGGCCCAGCCCGACGCCCTGGACCAGTATTTCCTGAAGCATCCCCGCGAGTTCTTCGAACGCCCCCTGGAGGCGGCGGTGCTGGACCCCGACAACCCCCACATCGTGGGCCCGCATTTGGTATGCGCCGCCGCCGAGGAGCCCCTGTCGCCGGGCGAGGGCTTCTTTGACCTGGCCCGCCACGCGGCCACGCTGGCCGACCTGGAGGCCCGGGGCGAGCTGTTGCGCGACGCCGTGGGGGACAGGCTCTTCGCCGCCCGCAAGTCACCCCACCGCCTGGTGGACCTGCGCGGAGCGGGCCAAAGCTTCGCCATCGTGGGTCCGGAGGGCAAGGTGGTGGGATCCCTGGATGGCGTGCGGGTCTACAAGGAGGGCTATCCCGGGGCCATCTACCTGCACCGCACCCAGACCTTTGAGGTGCGCGAGCTGGATTGGGTGATGCGCCGGGTGACCGTCACCCCCCGCCAGGCCGACTTCTACACCCGCGCCCGCTCGGAGAAGCAGACCGAGATCCTGGAGGAGACCGGGCGCCGGCCGGTGGCCAACTTCCTGTTGCGCCAGGGGCGGCTCAAGGTAACCGAGACGGTCAATGGCTTCGAGCGCCGGCGATTGAGTGGCGGCGATCTGCTGGGGGTCTTCGCCCTGGACATGCCACCGCTGACCTTCGAGACCCACGGCCTGTGGCTGGACATCGAGGACGACCTGCGCAGCCTGGTTGAGGCCAAGGGCCGGCATTTCATGGGCGCCATCCACGCCCTGGAGCACGCGGCCATCGGCATGTTCCCGCTGTTCGCCCTGTGCGACCGGGGCGACATCGGCGGCATCTCCATCCCCCTGCATCCCCAGACCAAGAAGGCGGCGGTCTTCATATATGACGGCGTGCCGGGCGGGGTGGGCCTGGCCGAGCGCGCCTTCGAGGTGATCGAGGGGCTGTTGGCCAAGGTGGAGGAACTGCTCACGGATTGCCCCTGCGAGGACGGCTGCCCGGCCTGCGTGCACTCGCCCAAGTGCGGCAACGGCAACAAGCCCCTGGACAAGCAGGGGGCGCTGCTCTTGACGCGGGCGCTCTTGGGCAAGGAGGAGCTGGCCTTCAGCCACGGCCTGGCCCCTCCGGCCCCGGCGCCGGCCATCCTGAGCCGAACGGCCCCCAGCCCCGAGGAGCCCCTGCGCTATGGCGTGCTGGACCTGGAAACCCAGCGCCTGGCCGAGGAGGTGGGCGGCTGGAAGAACGTGCATCTGATGCGCGTGAGCGTGGCGGTGCTCTACGACCAGGCCAGCGACAGGTACGAGGCCTACGAGGAGCGGGACATGCCCCGGCTCATCGCCCGGCTCAAGGAGCTGGAACTGGTGGTGGGCTTCAACATCAAGCGTTTCGACTACACGGTGTTGAGCGCCTACACCCAGCACGACCTGTCGCGTCTGCCCACCCTGGACATCCTGGAAGACGTGCACAACCACCTGAACTACCGCCTGAGCCTGCAAGCCCTGGCCAGCGCCACCCTGGGGGCCGAGAAAAGCGCCGACGGCTTGCAGGCCGTGGCCTGGTGGCGGGCCGGCGAGATGGAGCTCTTGACCTCCTACTGCCAGAAGGACGTGGAGCTGACCCGCCAATTGGCCCTGTACGGCCAGGAGCACGGCCACCTGCTCTTTGAGCGCAAGGACCAGGGCCGCCTGCGCGTGCCCGTGGACTGGTCCTGGCCCAGCCTGCGCAAGCGCTTCGCCAGGGGCTAGGGGCCGCTAGCCTTTTTTGCCTGCCCGGGCGCGGATGGCCGTCACCTGCTCGCCGCCGGCCCCCCAGTTGTCCGAGGAAACCTCCTCGATGATAACGATGGTCTGGGCCGGGCTCTTGCCCAGCACGTCCTGCAGCACCTTGGTCACGCCGGCGATGACCTGGGCCTTCTGCTGGGCGGTGATGCCGTCGGGGATGAGCTTGATGTTTACCAGCGGCATGATGCCTCCTTCTTTGTTATGTTTTATCCGCCCTCCTCTGGTGGGCGGCATGGATCATAACACGGTGCGAGGTGGAGAAATGCGGGCGATTTTGGGCAAGGGGCGGCTCATCCTGGTCCTGTCGATTCTGGCGCTTTGGCTGGCCGGCTGCGCCAAGGAAGTGCCCCTGCCGCCGCCCACCCCGGCGGCGCCGCCCGAAAAGCCCCGGGTGGTGCTGGAGGTGGTGCCCGAGGATCACTGGCCTCTTTTAGCCGACGACCTGGACCCGGCCAGCTTCCACGAGGCCTGCCAGCACTCCCTGGAATATCTGCGCCGCCAGCCGGCGGACAAGCTCTTTGACTATGGCGTGCGGCAATACAGCGCCGCCGAATTGATAGCCGGGCTCATGCGCCTGCAAGACGTGCTGGTGCGCCTGCCCGAGGCCAGGGCCCGCACCGAGGCCCTGAAGCGCGAGTTCATCCTTTTGCGCTCCGTGGGCTCCGACGGCCAGGGTCGGGTGGTTTTCACCGGCTACTACGAGCCCATCCTGGCTGGCCGCAAGAAGCCCTCCCCGCCCTTTGTCTACCCCCTGTACGCCATACCCCATGACCTGGTGAACATCGACCTCAGCCAGTTCGGCGCCGACCTGCCCAAACGCAGATTGGTGGGGCAGGTGAAGGAGCACCAGGTGCGCCCCTACCCCGACCGCGAGGCCATCGACTTCGGCGGGGCCATCAGGGGCCAGGCCGAGCCCCTGGCCTATCTGGACGACATGGTGGAGGCCTTTTTCCTGCACATCCAGGGCTCGGGGCAGGTGCGCTTCCCCGACGGCTCCCGGATGCGCCTGGGCTTTGCCGCGAGCAACGGCCGGCCCTACCGCTCCATCGGTCCGCTCTTGGCCGACGAGGGGCTGATGAACCGGGACGAAATGTCCATGCAGAACATCAAGGCCCTCTTGCTCAAGCACCCGGAACTGCGGCACCGGGTTCTCTCCCAGAACCCCAGCTATGTTTTCTTCCGTAAACTCTCGCCCGAGGGCGGGCCGTTGGGCTGCTTCGAATTGCCCTTGACCCCCGGCCGCTCGGTGGCCTTGGATCGCCGGGTCTTTCCCGGCCTGGCCCCCGGCTTCATCCTGGGCACCCGGCCGGCGGCGGGCGGCGGCACGGCGCCCTTTGGCCGCTTCATCGTAAGCCAGGACACGGGAGGGGCCATCCGGGGACCGGGACGCCTGGACCTTTTCTACGGCAGCGGCCCCGAGGCCGGTCTTTTGGCCGGACGCATGAAAAACGCGGGGCAATTGTTCTTCCTGGCTCCCCGGCGGCGCTGACTCCCCGGCCAACTGCCGTGCATGGCCTGCCCGAGGCGCCAGGGCCCCGGTGCCTGGCTTGACATCGCGTCATTTGGCATTTATCATTATGTCAAACGGCAGGGAGAGCGAACATGCCAGCCATGCAAAACATCGGTGAGGTCCTGGGAGGACGCAAGTGCCTGGGCCGGGCGCCGCGCACCTCGGCGGAGATGGACGCCCTGATCCGCGAGGGTATTCCCGTGGACTGCGCGAGCAGGGTGCAGGCCAGCCTGGCCCTGCCAGACCAGAATTTCGCCGATTTTCTGGCCGTGGGCACCCGCACCCTCTTGCGCATGCGGCAGGGCAACAAGCGGCTCAGCATGGCCGCCGGCGACCGCCTTTTTCGCCTGGCCCGCCTGCTCAGCCTGGCCACGGAGGTGCTGGAGAGCCCGCGGGCCGCCAGGGACTGGCTCTCCGCGCCGCAACCGGGCCTGGGTGGAATGCGGCCCCTGGACTTGATGCTCACCGAGGCGGGCTGCCATGAGGTGGAGCAGTTGCTGGGGCGCATCGAGTACGGGGTCTTGGCTTGATCGAGGCCTGGCGGATCGTCAAGGCCAGCCAGGCGGCCGGCGCCTTCTCCGGGGAGGGCGCCAGGCGCTACGGAGGCCGCTGGAACTCGCCGGGCACCTCTTGCGTCTATGTGGCCGATTCCCTGCCCCTGGCCGCCATGGAGATATTTCTGCATCTGGGCCGGGACGGCTTCAACATCAGCTACGCGCACTTTCAGGTCCTGATTCCCGAAGCCACGGTGCGGGGCGTGGACCTGGCCGATCTGCCCCGGGGCTGGCGGACCTCCCCCCCTGGCGCCCTGAGCATGGCCGTGGGGACCCTGTGGGCCAAGTCTCGAGCCTCCGCGGTCCTCAAGGTACCTTCCGCCCTCATGCCCCTGGGGCGCGGCTTCAACTACATCCTGAACCCCGCCCACGCCGACTTCCCCCAGATCACCTTGCAAGGCCCCGAGCCCTTCAATTTTGATCCCCGCATGTGGAAATAGCCGACAACCTGGACCAGCCGCCGCCGATTACTGGTCCTGGCTGAAGTCGTAGGCCAATCCCGGGTCCTGGTGGCAGGCCGTTACCCGCAAATAACGGTTCACCACCTTGAGC
>JAKAGJ010000213.1 GCA_021815655.1 Deltaproteobacteria bacterium
CAAACCCTTGTGGCTCACGGCGGGCTTCGTACTGGAGGAGGGCCTGTCCATAGAGCTGCTCATCAGCATCGTGGAGGCCATGGCCGAAGCCGCCCGGGAGGCCGGGGTGGCCATCGTGGCCGGCGACACCAAGGTGGTGGGGCGCGGCCAGGCCGACAAGATTTTCATCAATACCTGCGGGGTGGGCGTGATCCCCGAGGGCCTGGAGGTGGGCGCCCATCTGGCCCGCCCCGGCGATGCGGTGCTGGTCTCGGGCAGCATGGGCGATCACGGGGTGACCATCCTGGCCCAGCGCGAAGGCCTCAACCTGGACGCGCCCTTAAAGAGCGACTCGGCGGCCCTGAACGGCCTGGTGGCCGCCACCCTGGCCGCCTGCCATGACGTGCACGTCTTGCGCGACCCCACCCGGGGCGGCCTGGCCACCACCCTGAACGAGATCGCCGCCACCAGCGCCGTGGCCATCGAACTCAAGGAGGGGGCCATCCCCGTGGACCCGGTGGTGCAGGGCGTCTGCGAGCTTTTGGGCCTGGACCCCCTATACCTGGCCAACGAGGGCAAGCTGATCTGCATCGTGCGGGGAGATCAGGCGGACGCGGCCCTGAAGGCCATGCGGGCACACCCCCTGGGCCGGGGCGCGGCGCTCATCGGCCAGGTCAATGAGGCCCCGGCCGGGCGGGTGTGGATGCATACCAGCGTGGGCGGCGGCCGTATCCTGGACATGCTCAGCGGAGAGCCCCTGCCCAGGATTTGCTAGCCGGCCTTGCGCCGGCCCGGGCCGGTGCTTATGTTCCCCGAAAGCGGCCTGGCCGGGCTGCGCAAGGAGAGGGAACACATGCAGGCCCATGGCTACGTCCACGGCTATTCCGCCCGCGAGGCCCAGCGCCTGGCCGACCAGGCCGGCACCCTGGCCGGGCTCTTGCACCACGACACCGCCTATGCCGCCGGAACGCGGGTATTGGAGGCCGGCTGCGGCACCGGTTGCCAGAGCCTGATCCTGGCCGAGCACAGTCCCGGTGCGCACATTACCTCGGTGGATATCTCCCAGGCCTCCCTGGAGCAGGCGCGCGCGGCGGTGGAGCAGGCCGGCCACGCCAACGTGCGCTTTTTGCGCGCCGACATCTTCGACCTGCCCTTTGCCGAGCAGAGCTTCGATCACGTCTTCGTCTGCTTCGTGCTGGAGCACCTGGCCGACCCCCTGGGGGCGCTCAAGGCGCTCAAGCGCATGCTCAAGCCCGGCGGCTCCATCTGCGTGGTGGAGGGCGATCACGGCTCCTGCTACTTCCATCCCGAGACTAGGGCGGCGCGCCAGGCCTGGCAATGCCTCATCGACAGCCAGGCCCGCCTGGGCGGCGACTCTCTCATCGGCCGGCGGATCTATCCCCTGCTGGCGGCGGCGGGCTTCGCCGATATTCAGGTTTCGCCGCGCATGGTCTACGTGGACCATGGCCGCCCCGCCCTGGTGGAGGGCTTCATCCGGCGCACCATCATCCCCATGGTGGAGGGCGTGCGTCAGGCCTCCCTGGACCACGGGCTCATCGACCAGGCCACCTGGGAAGCGGGCATTGCCGGCCTGCATCAGAGCGCCCAAGCGGGCGGAACCTTCTGCTACACCTTCTTCAAGGGCCTGGGCCTCAACCGCCCTTAAAAAGCCGCACGGGCCAGGCATGATTTTGTTGACAACCCTCGGCGGAGAGGGTATGAACCAAATTGCACAAGCGTTGAGGACCACCTCGGCGCTGGGCACGGGCTAGGGCAAGCGGCGAATTCGCCGCGCGGCGGTGCCGGAACCTTGCGGCCGGGGAGTTGCCAGGTAAAAAAACATGCTTTCGCAACCCGCCGCCAACCTCTATTACGCCTACGCCTATTATTATCGGCCCTCCGGCCGATAACCCCCATTACCCCCGTATAACCCGAATAGCTCCCTACCCAGAAGGCGCCGAGCCTTGCCCTGGCTCCTAATATGGCCGGGCGGTCCGGCGGCCCTGGGGCCATCTGGCTGGACACCTGTTCCTACTTCTCGCTGGAGACGCTCATGTTGCGCAAGCTTTGCCTTATCGCGGCCACCCTGGCCCTGGTGCTGGGCGCCGGTCTGCCCGCCGCCGCCAAGACCGTTAACCTCACCTACTCCATTTTTTTCCCCGCTACCCACGGACATACCCTCTTGGCCACCGAATGGGCCCGGGAGGTGGAAAAGCGCACCAACGGCGCCGTGAAGATCAACATCTTCCCCGGCGCCACCCTCACCCCGGCGGACCAGAGCTACGACGGCGTGGTCAAGGGCATTTCCGACTTGGCCATGGGCGTCTTGAGCTACGTAAAGGGGCGCTTCCCCCTGACCGAGGTCATCGACCTGCCCCTGGGGTATCAGAGCGGGTTGCAGGTCACCCGCCTGTGCAACGCCTATTACCAGAAATTCCAGCCCAAGGAACTTGCCGACACCAAGGTGATGTACCTGCACGGCCACGGCCCGGGCATCCTGCACACCAAGGCGCCGGTGACCAGGCTGGAGGACCTGAAGGGCATGAAGATACGCTGCACCGGCACCAGCGCCAAGATCGTCAAGGCCCTGGGCGCCACGCCCGTGGCCATGCCCCAGACCGAGACCTACGATGCCCTGCAAAAGGGCCTGGTGCAGGGCACGCTCACGCCCATCGAGAGCCTCAAGGGCTGGAAGTTCGCCGAGGTGATCTCCTCCACCACGCGCAATCTGGGGTCCTCCTACTCGGTGGCCTTCTTCGTGGTGATGAACAAGAAAAAGTGGGATTCCCTGCCCAGGGAGGCCCAGGAGGCCATCGAGCAGGTGAACCGGGAGTGGATCGACAAGACCGGCCAGGCCTGGGACGACTTCGACCAGGCGGGCAGGGAATTCACCCTGGCCCAGGGCAACAAGGTGATCGAGCTGTCGCCTGAGGAGGACCAACGCTGGGCCAAGCTGATGCAGCCGGTGCTGGATGAGTACGTGGCCGCCACCCAGGCCAAGGGCCTGCCCGGACAGGAGGCCCTGGCCTTCTGCCAGCAGTGGCTCAAAACCAACCGCTGACACCCGGCGGCGGGGCTGGCCAACGGCGTCACGCCCAGGCCGGCCCCGCCGGGCCTGGTCACTGGCCAGGGCCAATCACCTTGCTTGACCTCCGCCGGCCCGCGGGGCGGGGGCTTTCCGAGAGGTAACCGCGATGAGATTTCTCGCGCTCTGCACGGCGGCGGTGGGCCGCCTCAGCCAAGTCATGTTCTGGATCGCCGGCCTGGCCCTGGTGGCCATGATGGCCCTTACCGGGGCCGACGTGATCCTGCGCGCCTTCCGCTCGCCCATCCTGGGCACCTATGAGCTGGTGGGCCTCTTGGGCGCCGTGGCGGTGGGGTTTGCCATCCCCCAGACCACTCTGCAAAAGGGGCACGTCAAGATGGACTTTCTCACCGACCGCCTGGCCAGCCATGGCAAGTTCTGGCTGAACCTGGCCACGCGCCTGGCCGGCGTGGGGCTGTTCGCGGTCATCGGCCAGAACCTGTGGGCCCTGGGTGATGACCTGCGCGCCTCGGGCGAGGTCTCCCTGACCCTGCAACTGCCCCAATACCCGGTGGCCTATGGCGTGGCCCTGTGCTGCCTGGTGCAGTGCCTGGTGCTCCTTTCCAGTCTTCTAGGCGAAAGGAGGCCCCGCTCATGAGCGATCCCCTCATTGGCCTCCTGGTCATCGCGCTGCTGTTCGTGCTCTTCAGCCTGGGGCTGGAGATCGGCTTCGCCATGGCGCTCACCGGCTTCATCGGCTTCGCCGTCGTGGTCAACCTGGATGCCGCCCTTAACCTGGTGGCCAAGGACGTCTTCAGCGTCTTCAGCTCCTACGGCTTCACGGTCATCCCCCTGTTCGTGCTCATGGGGCAATTGGGAGCCAGCGGCGGGGTGGCCAGGAATCTCTATGACGCGGCCTACCGCTTTCTGGGACACATCCCCGGCGGCCTGGCCATCGGCACCGTGGGCGCGGCCACGGCCTTCAAGGCCATCTGCGGCTCCTCGCCGGCCACCGCCGCCACCTTCGCCACCATCGCCATCCCCGAGATGGACCGCTACGGCTATGACAAGCGCCTCTCCTGCGGCACCGTGGCCACCGTGGGCACCCTCGGCATTCTCATGCCGCCCAGCGTGGTCCTGATAATCTACGGCATACTCACCGAAACCAGCATCGGCAAGCTCTTCCTGGCCGGCATCCTGCCCGGCCTGCTGATCGCGCTCTCCTTTGCCCTCACTCTCTGGCTGTGGACCCGCCGCAACCCCGCCCTGGGTCCCCGGGGCCAGCGCTCCACCTGGCCCCAGCGCCTGGCCAGCCTGCCGCCGGTGCTCTTGGTGTTGGGCATATTCATGCTGGTGGTGGGCGGCCTGATGCTGGGCTTTTTCTCACCCAGCGAGGCCGGCAGCGTGGGCAGCCTGGCGGTGCTGTTGCTCACCCTGGCCAAGCGCGAGATGACGCTGAAGGGCTTCATCAAGTCCGTGCAGGACACCCTGCGCATCGCCTGCATGGTGCTGACCCTCATCGCCGGGGCCACCATCCTGGGCCATTTCTTCCTGGTCACGCGCATGCCCTATTTCGTGGCCCAGTGGCTGGGCCAACTGGGCGCTCCCAACCTGGTGGTGATGCTCATCATCATTGCCGTATACCTCATCGGCGGCTCCTTCATCGAGGACCTGGCCTTTCTGATCCTGGCCACGCCCATCTTCCTGCCCCTAGTGCTGAAGCTGGGCTACGACCCCATCTGGTTCGGTGTGATAATCAGCGTGGTGACCATGATCGGCATCATCCTGCCGCCGGTGGCCATCAACGCCTTCGTGGTGGCCGGAGTCACCGGCACGCCCTTGAGCACCATCTACAAGGGCATCTATCCCTTTCTTATCGGCATGTGTCTCTGCCTGGGCATCCTGCTCCTGTTCCCCCAGATCAGCCTTTGGCTGCCCCGGGCCTTCATGCACTAGCCGGGCCGGGTGCCCCCGGCTGGGCAGAGACGGGTCGGGTGAGGCAATTTAACTAGCCGAGGCCGGCGGCTCCCGTTGGGGCCTGGTAGACAGGAAGTCCGGTTCGGGCCGGGTGCCCCCGGCTGGGCAGAGAAGGGACGGGTGAGGCTAT
>JAKAGJ010000214.1 GCA_021815655.1 Deltaproteobacteria bacterium
TCCGATCTTGACGTGGTTTATCCCTACGGCTCCCAGTACAGCAAGAACCAACTGGGCTCCATGTTCAACACCTATAGCCGCAACGGCACCCTGCGCAACACCTGGCTCAACTCCGGCGGCAACTACATGCTCAACGCCGCCAGCAGTCTGGACCTGGTGCAGATCAAGACCATCGGCGAGTACCTGGCCGACACCGGCGGCTGGGGCGCCATCCAGGCCATGCTGAGCAACCTGGCGGCGGGCAATGACTTCGACACGGCCTTCCATAAGGCCTTTGGCAAGGATACCGGCATGTTCAGCACCGCCAGCGGCGCCGACGTCAACACCCTGTACTCAGGGTACATCAACTACTACCTAGGTCATTACTAAGCCTTAGGCTTTCGCCACGGTCTCTGGCAGGGAGGGGCAGGTCCCCTCCCTGTTTGCTTGGCGGGCGCCACGGGGCAAGAAGGCGGGCCCGGCGCAAGGGGCGGCCAGGAGGTAACCGGCATGGAGAAGGCAAGAAGGCTGGCGGCGGCACTGCTCGTGGCCCTGGCCATGGCGTCCCCGGCCTGGGGCGCCCCGGAGAGTGCCGACTGCCTCAAGGGCGGCCAGGAGGCCTTGGGCCGGCGCGACTTCAGCCAGGCGGCCCAGCTTTTCACGGCCTGCGCCAAGGCCCACCCCCGCCGGGCTGATGTTCATTACTGGCTGGGCATGGCCCACTTTTTGGCCCACGAGCCCCCCCAGGCCATGGCCGCTTTTGCCCGCTGCCTGGAGTTGGACCCCAAGCATCCCCAGGCCCTGGCCATGTTGGGCAAGCTCTATTCCTTTGACCGCCAGAAGCTGGTCCAGGCCCACCAGCTTTTGGACAAGGCCCTGGCCTTAAGGCCCGACCTGGAGGACGCGCGCTTCGACCTGGCGCGGGTCTATGCGCTCCAGGGGCAATACGACAAGTCATTCCAAGAGTTTGACCATTTGTTCCAGGGCGAGTTGCGCTTTGCCCTGTACCACACCGAACTGGGCAAGATTCTCCTGGCCATGGGGCTCATACCCCAGGCCCGCCAGGAGTTGGAGCGCGCCCTCACCCTGCATCCGGGCTTTGAGCCGGCGGCCCGCGAGCTGCGGGCCCTGGACAAGGAGCCGCCCCCGCCGGACGACCAAGCCAAGTAGGGGGGCGCCTAGGGCTTCTTTGGCTCCTGCGCCTGGCGTTGGCACTGGCGCTCCATGTAGGCGGTGATGTCCTTGGTGTAGTCGCGGATCCAGTCGGCCAGGGCCCATTGTTCCTCGGGACTCAGCTTGGCCAGGCCGGCCTTCTGATACACCTCGGAGCCCACTCGCTGTTCCAGGGTCATGCGCGTGCGGTTCATGGGGCCTGCCTCCTTGGGGGCGGCATCGCCGGCCAGGGCCAGGCTGGGCCAGGCCAGGGCCAGCAGCGCGCAGCACAGCAGAAAATTACGCATGGATGTTCTCCTTGCCGCCGGGGCCGGCCCCGGTCAGGCAAAAAGCTGTTTCAGGAGCCAGTCGCGCCCCAGGAGCAACAGGTCCTCGTCGCGGCGCAGGGCCTGGCGCACCTGCTGGGGCGGCAGCTTGAAACGCTTGGCAAAGTCTTTCTGCCCCGCCAGGCGGCGAAAGACGTCCAGGTTGTACAAGGCCATGACCACGGCATGTATCTGGGCGGGCTCCAGTTCCAGGCGGCGGCCCCGCCGCCGGGGGTGGAAGAACAGCCCCAAGAGGGCGTCGTTGGCCTCCTGGTAGGGCAGGAGCCCCTGCTCGGCCACCCAGGAATCCACGGTCATAGGGCGCTCTTCCCGCCAGCCCAGGCAGGCCGGGGCCTCCTGGCGCAGGAAGGTTTCCCCGCCGGGGCGCCCGCCGGGGCCGGCGGCCACGGCCCGGGCCAGGGGATAGGTGCGGCAGGCCGCCGGCCGGTGGGGGTAGACCGTGCAGCCCTTGTCTCCCACCAGCGGGCAGCGCCCTTTGTCGTCGAGCTTGAGGCGCAGCACCGGCCAGCCCGAGCCCGGGTCCAGGTCCAATTCCAGGTAGCGCTCCAGCACCTCCGGCGACTTGAGCCCCAGGCCCCGGCAGAGGCGCAGCAGGTCATAGGGCAGCACCGGCAGGCGCTTCATCGCGCAGCAGGTGTTGAAGCAGGACAGACCGGCATGGCAGGCGAAGTGGAAGACCTCGCCGTCGGCCAGCTTGCGCCCGGCCAGTTGCTCCTCGGTCTCGATCACTGCTTCTGGCTCCCGGCGCCCCGCCAGCGGGCAAAGAGATCATGCTCCACGCCGAACTGGTCCAACACCTTGCCCACGGTCTGGCGCACTATGTCCAGCACCGTGGCCGGCCGGTGGTAAAAGGCCGGCATGGGCGGCAGGATCACCGCCCCCAGACCGGCGGCGCGGGCCATCAGCTCCAGGTGCCCTTGGTGCAGGGGCGTCTCGCGCACCACCAGCACCAGCTTGCGCCGCTCCTTCAAGCAGACATCGGCGGCGCGGGTGATGAGGTTGTGGTTGAAGCTGTGGGCGATGGCCGACAGGGTCTTGATGGAGCAGGGGGTCACGGCCAGCCCGGCGGTCTGGAAGGAGCCGCTGGACAAGGGGGCCGCCAGGTCGTCCACCTCGTGGACTTTGGCCGCCAGGGCCTGGACCTGGGCCAGGGACCAGTCGGTCTCCAGCTCCAGGGTGCGTTGGCCGGCCTGGCTTATCACCAGATGGCCCGGCTGGCCCAGGTCATGGAGAGCTCGCAGCAGTTCCACGCCGTAGATGGCGCCGCTGGCGCCGGTGATGGCCACGGCCAGGGGTAGGGGCATGGGTATCTTCTCCGTGGGGCCTTAGCCCCGCTGCGCGTCGGGCGCCGCGGCCTTCAGGCGGCGCCACAGGGTGTTGGGGCCGATGCCCAGGATGCGGGCGGCCTGGCTCTTGTTGCCCCCGGTCTGCTCCAGCACGTAGGCGGTGTAGCGCCGCAAGAGCTCCTCCTGGCTGGGCAGGCCGGCGGCCAGGCCCGCCAGGGGGTCGGTGGGGGCCTGCCCCAGGCCGGGAGGCAGGTGCTCGGGGCCGAGGCGCTCGTTGCCGGCCAGCACCACGGCGTATTCCACCACGTTGGCCAACTCGCGCACGTTGCCGGGCCAGGCGTGGGCCTCCATCAGGCGCACCGCCGCCGGTGAAAATCCGGGGCTGTCGGGCCGCAATTGCTCCAGGAAGTGTCGGGCCAGGGGCAGGATGTCCTCGCGGCGCTGGCGCAGGGGCGGCAGGGCCATGGGGATGACCGCCAGGCGGTAGTAGAGGTCCTCGCGGAAGCTGCCGGCGGCCACCATCTCTGGCAGGCTGCGGTTGCTGGCGGCCACGATGCGCGCCCGCACCGGCTGCCCCTTGACCCCGCCCACGGGACGAACTTCCTTTTCCTGCAAGGCGCGCAAGAGCTTGGCCTGCAACTCCAGGGGCAGCTCGCCTACCTCGTCCAGGAACAGGGTGCCGGCCCCGGCCTCCACGAAAAGGCCTTTCTTGTCGCGCTCGGCGCCGGTGAAGGAACCGCGCAGGTGCCCGAACAGCTCCGATTCCAGCAGGTTGGGGGGTAAAGCCGCGCAGTTGATGGCCAGGAAGGGCTCGGCCTCGCGGCCGGAGTGGCGGTGCAGGAAGCGGGCCAGGACCTCCTTGCCGGTGCCCGTCTCGCCGGTGATCAGCACCGTGGCGGCGGTGGGAGCGGCCTTGGCCGCCAGGACCATCACCCGGGCCATGGCCTGGCCGCGATACAGCATGCCCTCCTGGGGCTCGGGCGCCAGGGAACGCCGGCGCAGGCTCTCCAGTTCGTCCCGCTGGGCCGCCAGTTCCCGGCTGGCCTGCTCCAGGGCCTGGCGCAGACGCCCCACCTCGTCGCCCACCTGGGGCAGGGAGAATTGCTGGCGCAGTTCCTCGGGCGCCAGCCCCCACTCCTCCACGGCCCGGCCCTCGAAGATACACTCGGGCGCGCCCTGGGCGGCGCAGGCCAACTCGCGCACCAGCACCTCGCGCCCCAGGCAGGCCGAGGCGTAGCCGCTGGCCGCCCCGGCCAGCAGGGAGCAGCCGCTGTGGGGAGGGATGCCTTGCAGGCCGGCGTGGATCAGGGTCTGGATGGAATCGCGCCAGCGGCCCCGGAAGCTTAAGATCCCCTGGCCGCGCTCAAAGCGCAGGTGGTCGATCTCCTCCAGGGCCAGGCCCGAAAAGCTGCGCACCACCGAGCCGGCCAGGAACCACTCGTTGTCGTTTTCCCAGGGATACATGTCGGCCAGGCTGGTGGCCATGCCCAGGCCGGCCTCGTAGCCGAAGCGAAAGAGCACCGCTCCGGCGGTGGCCGGTCCCAGGCGCTCCATTATGTCCTGGCCCAGGCGGGTCAGCGGCGGCACGCCCACCAAAAACAGGCGGGCCGAGCCGAACAATGGCAGCTTGTTCTGGGGGTCCTGGGTGATGAGTTCCAGCCCCCGCAGGTCCGCGGCCCGCATAAGAACTCCCTCGGCCGAAACCGGCGCCTTCCTCGGGCGGCGCCCGCTCCGGCTGGCTGGGCTAGGGGGCCGGCAGGCCTGGGGCTAGCGTTTTTTGGCGCGGGCCCCCGCCTTGGGGTGGTGGAGGACGGGGGCCTCTTCCTCCTCCTGCCAGGCCATAATCATCACCGCGGCGGCCACGGCGGTGATCCACTTGCCGTCCTTGGGACCCACCGCGGTCTGGGTGAAGTTGTCGGTGCGCACAATCTTACCAGACATGCGGAAGACCTGCTTTTTCTCGTCCCAGCTCTGGTCCACGTCAAAGTCGATGCCCAGCGTGGTGGCCAGCATCTCCGCCGCCAGGTCCTCGGCGTAATCGCCGGACTGGCGGGCGTTCTGGCCAAAACCCTTGTGCTCTGACAGATAGCCGTGCAGGGAGCGGTCGGCGGGCATGGCCAAACCGATACTGGAGGAGATAAGGCGGTTGGGCTCGTCGGTGTCGTTGCGGGCCATGACGCAGAACAGGATCTGGCCCGATTTCAGCATGCTTTCGCCCTTTTTGCGGGTGATAAGCTTGCAATGGGGAGGGAAGATGCTGGAAACGTGGACTAAGTTGGCTTCGGCGATGCCTGCGTCGCGCAGGGCCAGCTCAAAACTGGCCAGACGTTCGCGG
>JAKAGJ010000215.1 GCA_021815655.1 Deltaproteobacteria bacterium
TGCGTCCCCTGTTGGCCAACGGTTTCGTGGTGGGGCTGGTGCTGGCCCTGGTGGCGGAGCACCTGGTGCTCAGGCGCAAACCGCCGCGGGCCTAGAAAATGCGCGGGCGGGGATAAAGCCCGCCCTTTGTATGTTAAGAGGAGGATAAAGGTGGAGTCGGCGGGGCGTGGCGGTCCGACCGCCCCGCGATTGCAACCCACTGACCTACAGCGCCGCCAGGGGCTCCTCGTGATCCGGGGTGAAGCCGCCCACGTCGTAGCTCAGCTTGACGCTGGGCTGGTCCACCGGCTGATCGAAGTGAATGGTCATCTCGATGACGCCCTGGCTCACCACGCCGGTGACGGCGTAGCCCAGGCTGTAGAGGATGCGTAGCGAGGCCTGGTTGTCGGGCATGACATAGGCGTTGATCCCCTTGAAGCCGCGTCCCTTGGCTATCTCCACCAGGGTGCCCATCATGGCCCGGCCCAGGCCCTTGCCCTGGAAGCTCTCCTTGACCGCGAAGTCCACCTCGGGCTGGTCGTCGTGCCCCAGGATGTAGCGCGCCACCCCGGCCACCTCCTCCTGCCCCAGCTTGCCGCTCACCGCCACCACCGGCATCTCGCGGTGGTAGTCCACGTTGACCATGCGCTGCATGTCCTTGCGCGGGAAGGCCTTGATGGCGTGCAGGAAGCGGTAGTAGACCTCCCGGTCGCTCATGGCGTAGAAGAACTCCTGCACCAGGCGCTCGTCGGTGGGCTTTACAGGCCGGATAAGAACCTCGCTGCCGTCCTTGAGGGTCATCAGGCGCTCATACTGCTCGGGATAGACGCCGGTGAACAAGGGCGCCTGGATCTGTCCCTGGCTGATGAGCCCCAGCTCGCGGGCGGCGGTCAGCAGCGCGTCCCGGTGGTTGGGGTGGGCGATGTCGATCAAGGCCATGGCCCGCTCGCTCAAGGACAGGCCGTGCAGGTAGGCCACGCCGTACTCGGTGGCGATGGTGCGCACCCCCGCCCGGGTCACGCCCACGCCGGCGCCCTCGCTCAAGGAGGGGCGAATGCGGCTGCTGCCGTCGGGGCGCAGGCTGGTGAGGACCACCACGCTGAGCCCGTCGCTGCTCAGGGCGGCCCCGCGCAAAAAGTCCACCATGCCGCCCAGGCCCGAATACACGCGCCCGCCCACGGCGTCGGAGCAGACCTGGCCCGTGAGATCCACCTCCACGGCCTCGTGCACCGTGACCATGCGATCGTTCTTGGCGATGTTGGCCACGTCGTTGGTCAGGCGCACCGGGTACATCTCCACCCGGGGGTTGTTGTGCACGAAGCCGAAGAGGCGCTCCCCGCCCAGGCAGTAGGAGGCCACGATCTTCTTGGGGTAGAAGGTCTTCTTCTCGCCGGTGATGACCCCGGCCTCCACCAGGTCCACGTAGGCGTCGGTAAGCACGTCGGTGTGCACGCCCAGGTCCTTCTTGTCTGAAAGCTCGCCCAGCACCGCCTGGGGCAAGCGCCCCAGCCCGCAGTGGATGGTGGAGCCGTCCTTGATGAGCTTGGCCACATTCTGGGCCACCTTGCGCTGCACCTGGTCGGGCTCGGGGGTGCTGAAGTGTATCAGGGGCTCGTCGAACTCCACGATGGCGTCCAGCTCGGAGACATGCACGAAGGTGTCGCCGTGGGTGCAGGGCATGCGCGGGTTGACCTGGGCGATCACCACCCGGGCGCACTCCATGGCGTCGCTGACCACGTCCACGGCCACCCCCAGGGACACAAAGCCGTGCTCGTTGGGCGGGGCCACCTGCACCAGGGCGGCGTCGATGGGCATGCGGCCCTCGCGCATGAGGCGGGGCACGTCGCTCAAGTACAGGGGGGCGTAGTCGGCCCGGCCTTCCCGCACGGCCTGGCGGGCGCCGGCGGCCACGAAAAACTTCTTGGGCCGAAAGCTGGCCGCATAGCGGGAGTCGGTATAGTCGTCGTGGGCCACGCTTAGCACGTGGATCACCTCCACGTCGGCCAGCTTGGCGGCGTAGTCGGCCAGGGCGCGCACCAGATGGCGGGGCTCGCCGCAGCCCGAGCCGAGAAAGATGCGGGTGCCCGAGCGCAGCAGGCTCAAGGCCTTGGCCGCGTCCTGGCGGCGCTGGCGGTAATGCTCCATCCAATCCACTGGGCACCTCCCCCGAAAAAGGCTGCTCAACCGCGCGAGTTTTGGCCTGGGCTCAGTCCTGCTGGGATTTGGACGGCTCCGTGCCGAGCGGACGTTGGCAGGCCTCGTCCACCAAGGCCTCCACGGTCTCCAGGCAGGGGGCGCCCCGGCGGGTGATGTCGTCGACGATGCGGTCCCATAGCTCGGCGGTGGTGTCGAAGTTACCGCCTGGCCGGCGGTCAACGATATCGTCGGATTGCACGGTCACGCCTGGCTCTCCCTGGGTGAAGCGGGTACTTGCCACCACGTTACACGCAGCCCAGTGCATGGTCAATGGCCATGCGCCCCGGCGGCGGCCCAACAAAAGCGCGTTTACGCCCCGGCCGGGGCGTGGTAATAAAAGGGCCTTACCACAACCGCACGGGGAAGCGCGGAGATGAACAATCCCATTATCGTCTTTATGCTCAGGGTCGTGGTGGGTTTCTTGGGCGGCTGGGGGCTCACCTATTTCTTCTTCACTCCCAAGGGCCAGCCCATCCAGTGGTTCATCGTCATCGTGCTGGGCTGCCTGGTGGTGGCCGCGGCCTACATGTCCGAGGCCTGGCGCCTGCGCAAGCAGAAGAAGTAGCCCCCGGCCCGCCTGCCGCGCCGCTCAAGGTGTCAGCCGGCGTCCCGCCCCGGGGCGGCCTTGCCGTTCCCCGCCGGCCCCTTAGAGGCCCCCCGGCTCAAGCTTAGCGCCCCTTCTCCACCTGCTTGAGGTCCGCGCCCCGGTCCACGGCCAGGTCGCTATGCATGAACTCCCCCTCCTGGGGCAGCACCATCACGAAACGGCTGGCCACGGCGATCTGCACGCGGGGATCGACGACTTTGAGGCCCAGCACATGCCCGCCGGCGTCCCGGGCCTGGTCTATGAAGTGCAGGTGCCAACCGGGCACGTTGACGCCCTTGACAAAGGCCGGGCAACGGAAGCCCAGCACGGTGCCCCGCACCTGGTTGAACTGAAAGACGCTCTGCTGTTTCACCACCTCCACCAGCTTGGGATAGGGGCGGTGTTGGGCGGGCACGCTGCGGGTCTTGAGGTAGGCGAAGTCGCCGTCGATGCGCACGGCGTAGAACAGGTTGGGGCTGGGCAGGGCCTGGTCGATGGCCTGGCAAAGCTCTTCCAGGCTCATGGTGCCGCGCAACGCCAAGACGCGCTGAGGCGCGAAGCGCACCACGTTGGCAAAGGGCGTCTTCAAGGCCGGGTCGGCGGCGTAGGCCCGGCCGTCGGCCTTGACCTGGTAGAAGCGGCCGTCCAGGGCCACCATCTCGCCATCCAGGCCTTGGAAGGTGCCAATGCCCAGATCGCCATGCCGGGCCAACTGGGCCAGGCTCACCTGCCCCTCGTAGGCCCCGTCCATGAGCGCGTCGATGGTGGAAACCTGAAAGAGCGTGACCTCGCCTTCGCCCTCCAGGCCGCCGTGGGCGCAGCCCACCAGAAGCGCCGCCATGAGCGCCAGGGCCGCCAACCCTAATGATCTTCCCGCCCGTTTTGCCAGCCGCCTGCCAGACATCACCGCCTCCTGTCTATAGCCGCTTGATTACCGCCTGCGCGGCCTGCTCGGTGGACAGCTTGCCGCCCAGGTCGCCGGTGGTTTCATGGGCGGCCAGGCATTGCTCCATGGCCCCTTCCACCCGCGCCGCCGCCTGGGGCTCGCCCAGGTGCCTGAGCAGCATGGCCCCGCAAAGGATGGCCGCCGTGGGGTTGGCCAGGTTCTTGCCGGCGATATCCGGCGCGGAGCCATGCACGGGCTCAAAGAGGGCGTGCCGGGGCCCCAGGTTGGCGCTGGGGCACAGGCCCAACCCGCCGATGAGCCCGGCGGCCAGGTCTGAGAGGATGTCGCCGAAAAGATTGGTGGTGACGATCACCTGGAACTGGCCGGGGTCCAGCACCATGCGCATGGCCACCGAATCCACCAGGGCCTCCTCATATTTCAGCGCCGGGTACTCCCGGGCCACGCGGCGGCAGCAAGCCAGGAACAGGCCGTCGCTCTTGCGCAGCACATTGGCCTTGTGCACCGCCGTGACCGTGGTCCTGCCGTGCTGGCCGGCCCAGTCAAGGGCGAAGCGGGCGATGCGCTCGCTGGCCTGCACCGTGATGACCCGCGTGGCGATGGTCACCTCGGGAGTGAGCACGTTCTCGTGGCCGGCGTAGATGCACTCGGTGTTCTCGCGTACGATCATCATGTCCGTGGCCGGGTGCAGGCAGTCCACGCCAGCATAGGCCTTGGCCGGACGCAGATTGACGAAGGTGCCCAGCTCTGCGCGCAGGCGCAATATCACGTCGGCGGCCGAGTTGCCCGCCGCGCCAAAGAGCACGGCCTCGGCGGCCAGGGCTCCTTGCAGGGTGGCCTCGGGCAGGGCCACGCCAGTGGCGGCCAGGCAGGCGTCGCCAGCGTCGTAGCTCTGGAAGTCGAATCTTATCCCCGTGGCCTCGAGCACCTTGAGCGCGGCGGAAACCACCTCGGGGCCTATGCCATCGCCGCCGATCACGGCCACCTGGTAGGGCTTAGCGGACATGCTTTTGCTTCCTTACTTGGTCTGGCCGGCCACGGCGGCCTGCCAGGGCTGACGATGGGCGTCTTCAAAGGCCTTGATGGCCGGCTCCTGCTCGAGCGTCAGCCCGATGTCGTCCAGGCCTTCCAGCAGACAGCGCTTGCGGAAGGGGTCCACGCCGAACTGGCAGGCGAAGCCGTCACTGCCGGTGAGGACCTGGTCCTTGAGGTTGACCTGGATAAGGTAGCCTTCCTGGCTAAAGGCCCGCCGGAACCACTCGTCCAGCATCTGCGCCTCCAGCTCGATGGGCAAGAGCCCATTCTGGAAGCAATTGTTCTTGAAGATGACAGCGTAGGAAGGCGCGATCACCACCCGCAGGCCGTAATCCAGCAAGGCCCAGGGCGCGTGCTCGCGGCTGGAGCCGCAGCCGAAATTCTCGCGGGCCAGCAGGA
>JAKAGJ010000216.1 GCA_021815655.1 Deltaproteobacteria bacterium
TCAGGATCAAATCCATCAGAACCAGGTCGAATTCCTTGCCCGAGGCCAGGGTGTCCAGGGCCTCCTCGCCGCTCTGGCAGATGTGGGTCTCGTAGCCCTCCGAGGACATGAGAGCGTGGAAGAAGCCCGCGGAATCAGGGTCGTCCTCCACCACCAGGATCTGGGCGTCGGGCTTGACCTTGGTCAGCAGGGGATCGGTCATGGCTACGGGCCTCAGCTCTGGGGGGTGTCCGTGGGCGCCAGATGGCAGGACTGGCAGGCCTTGGCCAGACGCTCCAGGGCCAAGTCCTGGGTCAGCTCGGGGCGCGGGCTGTCCTGGCCGCTAAGCAGGCCCGACTCCATGAGGATTTGCGGGCAGGTGCCGGCGCTGAGGTGCAGGCAGCGGGTCCAGAGGGGATTGTTATCCATGAGACTTTCTCCCGCCCGGCGGGGCCGCGGGCATGTGCGTCTGGGCAGAATGTCTGGAACGAGGCGATTGTATCATTTTCGGACAGCAGGCTCAACCCCTATTCACCGTAGGGTGTTGTCTCGGCGGGAGGCGGGGCCGGGCTGCTATAATGCGGTCTAGGACCGGCGTGGATTCCGGGCCGCCGGCAGGGAGGGTTCATGGTCGAAAAGGTCATCATCATGGGCGCGGCCGGCCGCGATTTCCACAACTTCAACGTATACTTCCGGGGCAATCCCCGCTACCAGGTCGTGGCCTTCACCGCCAGCCAGATACCGGCCATCGCGGGCCGGGTCTACCCGCCGGAGCTGGCCGGCCACGGCTATGCCCAGGGCATACCCATCCATCCCGAGGCCGAGTTGGCCAAGCTGATCCGCCAGCACCGCGTGGACCTGGTGGCTTTTGCCTACAGCGACGTGCCCCACCTGGAGTTGATGCACAAGGCCTCGCTGGTCATGGCCATGGGCGCCGATTTCATCCTCATCGGCGCCACCTACACCATGCTGCGCTCGCGGCGGCCGGTGGTCAGCGTCTGCGCGGTGCGCACCGGCTGCGGCAAGTCCCAGACCACCCGCCGGGTCTGTGACATTCTAGGAGGCATGGGCCGACGCCTGGTGGTGGTGCGCCACCCCATGCCCTACGGAGATCTGGGCCGCCAGGCCGTGCAGCGCTTCGCCTCCTACCAGGACCTGGAGGCCCAGGGCTGCACCATCGAGGAGCGCGAGGAGTACGAGCCTCTGCTGGAAAAGGGCCTGGTGGTCTATGCCGGGGTGGACTACGCACGCATCCTGGCCGCCGCCGAGCAGGAGGCCGAGGTTATCGTCTGGGATGGCGGCAACAACGACACGCCTTTCTTCCTGCCCAGCCTGCACATCGTGGTCTTCGACCCCCTGCGCGCCGGCCACGAGCTGTTGTACTATCCCGGCGAAACCAACCTGCTCATGGCCCAGGTGGCGGTCATCAACAAGGTGGACAGCGCCACGCCCGAGCAGGTGGAACAGGTGCGCCGCAACATAGCCACCCACGCCCCGGGGGCCGTGGTGGTGCTGGCCAATTCGCCGGCCAGCGTGGAGGAGCCGCAACGGGTGGCGGGCAGGCGGGTGCTGGTGGTGGAGGACGGCCCCACCCTGACCCACGGGGGCATGGCCTATGGCGCCGGGGCCGTGGCCGCCCGGCGCTTTGGCGCCGCCGAGCTGGTGGACCCGCGTCCGGCGGCCGTGGGCAGCATCGCCCAGGCTTATAAGGATTATCCCCACATGGGGCCGGTGCTGCCGGCGGTGGGCTACACACCCCAGCAGGTCCGCGACCTTCAGGCCACCATTAGCCGCGTGGACTGCGACCTGGTGCTCATGGCCACACCCATGCAGCTCACGCGCCTGCTGTCCTTGGACAAGCCCGTCCTGCGCGTGCGCTACAAATACCAGGACCACCCCCAGGGGCCCAGCCTGGAGCAGGCCCTACGCCAGGGCCTCAATCTGGAGCCCCGGCCATGAGCGGCGGCGCGACGGCACCGGTGCTCTTGGTGGCCCTGGGTGGCAACGCCCTGATCCAGAAAGACCAGGCCGGCACCATCGCCGAGCAACTGGCCAACCTGCAAGAGCCCATGGCCCAGATCGCCCGCCTGTCCCGGAACCACCGCCTGCTCATCACCCATGGCAACGGCCCCCAGGTGGGCAGCCTGCTATTGCAGCAGGAGTGCTGCGCGGAGCTGCCTCGGCTACCCCTGGAGATACTGGTGGCCCAGACCCAGGGGCAGATAGGCTATCTGATCGAGTCCAGCCTGGACAACCAGCTCATGGCCCTGGGCCTGGAACTATGGCAACCCCTGGTGAGCCTCATCAGCTACGTGGTGGTGGACCAGGACGATCCCGCCTTCCAGCATCCGGACAAGCCCATCGGCCCGGTGCTCAGCGCCGGGCAGGCCGCCGCCGCGCCCTATGCGGTGATGCAGACCGCCAAGGGCTGGCGCCGGGTGGTGGCCTCGCCGCGGCCCCTGACCATCGTGGAAAAGCGCGAGATACGGCGCCTCATCGCCATGGACTTCATCGTCATCTGCTGCGGCGGGGGAGGCATACCCGTGATCCGCGAGGGGCGGCATTTCGCGGGAGTGGACGCGGTGATCGACAAGGACCTGGCATCGGCCTGCCTGGCCCGGGAGGTGGGGGTGGATATCTTCTGCATGGCCACCGACGTGCCCGGCGTGGCCCTGGATTATGGCCAGCCCGGGCAGCGTTTCCTGCGCGAGCTCAGCCTGGTCCGGGCCCGGGCCTATCTGGCGGACGGGCAATTCCATCCCGGCAGCATGGGCCCCAAGGTGCGCGCGGCCCTGAACTTCCTGGAGGCCGGCGGCCAGCGGGCCCTGATCTGTTCCACCCAGGAAATCGAAGCTGCCCTGGCCGGCCGGGCCGGCACCCACTTCAGCAAGGACTAGCCCAGCGGCTCCTGGCCTGGCTCCAGCGACAGCGGGCAGCCCTGCACGCCCAACCCCCGGGCCAGGTTGACCACGAAATCCTGCACGTTGGTCAGCACGGCCCGCGCCGTGAGCGAGCCCCGGTTGGCCAGCTTGTGGGCCGCGAACTCGCTCATGTCCACGGTGTAGAAGTACACCGGCCGCACCCGGCCGCTGGGTTCCACCTGATAGCTGGGCGTCAGGTTGCCGGCGGCGATGGCGTGCAACTGGGTGGCCAGGGCCAGCACCGTGGTGGCCTGGCAAAGCTGTTGGCGCATGCGGTCCTGGGCCTGGTACACATCGGCCAGCACCCCGGGCAACGGTCCGTCATCGCGGATGGAGCCGGCCAGCACCAGGGGCAGGCCCTTTCGCAGACAGGCTCGTATCACGCCGTCCTGGATCAGCCCTTGGTCCACGGCCTGCTGGATGCCGCCCAGGCCCCGGACGCGGTTGATTACCTCCAAATGATGATAGTGCCCCTGGGTGGCGCGGTGCTGGGAGTAGATGTCCAGGCCCAGGGCGGTGCCCAGGAGCGCGGCCTCCAGGTCGTGGGTGGCCAGGGCGTTGCCGGCCAGGACGGCGTGGGCGTAGCCCTGCTCGATCAGAGCGGCCATGGCCCGGCGGGCGTCGGCATCGAACACCAGGGCCGGACCCAGCACCCACACGATGAATCCGTGCTGGCGCTCGAAGGCCAAGAGCTCGTAGAGCTGGTCGTAGTCTATGGAAAAGGACGACTCCCGGCTCTGCTGGGTGCGGAAGGCGAACTTTTCGGCCTGCTCGGCGGGCGGGCCGAAAGCCGCCGTGTGCAGGTAGATGCCGTCCTCGCCGTTTTCCCGCCGGCCCAGGGCCACCAGATCGCCGGCCTTCAGGAGACGCGGCTCCAGCACCGCCAGCTCGCCGCCGGGCTGACGCACCACCAGGCAGTCCATGCGCGAGTTCCTGAGCAGGCGCCACACGCCGGGCTGCAATTGCAGGAATTCGGGGAAGACGGAGGTGGCGTGAAAGCCCTCGGGGGCCACGCCGTCCTGGGGCGCCGGGGCGAAGCGGGCCAGGGGGGCCTGGGCCAGCGGGGGCTCGTGGAAGGGCGGGGCATGATAGGCTGGCAGAGTGAAGGCCATGTTAACCTCCCGCGCGGGGTCTGTAGTTATTGTAACAGGCTGGCGCCGGCGTGTTTACCAGGCCCAGCCGCCTTGGGTACAATGAGACAGGAGGTGAGCATGAGCCTTGAGACCCCTCTGCATGCCTGGCACCATGAGCATGGCGCCCGGCTCATCGACTTTGCCGGCTGGGACCTGCCGGTGAGTTACCAGGCCGGCATCATCGCCGAGCACCTGGCCTGCCGCAAACAGGCCGGGCTTTTCGACGTCAGCCACATGGGGCGCTTTGGCCTGGCGGGCGCCGGGGCCCTGGCCTTTTTGCAAAGAACCCTGACCAACGACGCCGGCCGTCTGGTCCCGGGGCAGGCCCAGTACACCCTGCTCTGCGACCCCCAGGGCCGGCCCCTGGACGACGCCTATCTCTTTTGCCTGGACCGGCAGCGCTATCTGCTGGTGGTCAACGCCGCCAACCGGGAGCAGGACTGGCAATGGCTACAAGGCCTGGACCCCGGCGGGGCCGCCCTGCGCGACGTCAGCGACGAGTTGGCCATGCTGGCCCTGCAAGGACCCCGGAGCGGCGACATACTTGGCCGGGTGCTGGGCGGCCAGAACCTGCCCGGCACCCGCAATCAATGCCTCTTTCTGGACTGGCGGGGCGCGCCGGTGATGGTCAGCCGCACGGGCTATACCGGCGAGCCGCGCAGCTACGAGCTTTTCGTGGAAAGCACCCGGGCTGTGGCCCTGTGGGAGGCCCTGATGGCGGTAGGCGGCGGCCTGGGCCTCTTGGCCTGCGGCCTGGGCGCCCGCGACACCCTGCGCCTGGAGGCCGGACTGCCCCTCTATGGCCACGAGCTGAGGCCCGACCGGCCCGCCTTGTCCCTGCCCCTGGCGCGCCACGGGGTGGACCTAGAGCCATCGCGCGGGGACTTCCCGGGCCGGGCGGCCTTGCAGGCCCAGGCGGCGGAGTTGGCCAGCGGCCAGGTCAATCTGGTCCCGCGCCTGGTGCGGGGCGTGGCCGCCCGCGAGCGGGGCATGATCCGCGAGGGCTCCACGGTGCTCTTGGACGGCCGGCCGGTGGGCGTGGTGCCGAGGGCCACCACCG
>JAKAGJ010000217.1 GCA_021815655.1 Deltaproteobacteria bacterium
GTTCGCCGAGGCCGCAGGCTGGCGGCGGCTGGGCCTGCGCCGGCTGGCCGCCCAGTGCCGGCGGCAGTTCGCGCCCCACGGCGCCCATTGCGAGCTGTCGCCGTTCTACCAGGCCCTCTGCCTCCAGTGCCTGCTGATGACGCGCCGGGCCTGCCTGGCCGGCCCCTGGCCCTGGCCCCGGGCGGCCCAGGCGGCCCTGACCCGGGGCCTGGATTATCTGGCGGCCCTGGCCAGGCCTGATTTCACCTGGCCCGCCCTCAACGACTCAGGCGGGGTCCGGGGTGACTACACGGCTCTTTTTGCCTGGGCGGGCCAAGACTTTAAGCGCCCCGCCTGGCGCTGGCTGGGTAGCCGAGGCCAAGAGGGCGCCCCGCCTCGGCCGGGTTCACGGCGCCTGGAGGAGGCCGGGTTGGTGGTGCTGGGAGGCGGTGAGCCGGGCGAGGGCCTCTGGCTGCTGCTGCGCGCCGGTCCGCCCGGCCTGGCCCACGCCCACCAGGACAGCCTGTCCCTGGAGGTCCACGCCCGCCGGCCACGGGTGGTGGACCCGGGCATAAGTTCCTACGCCCCCGGCTCCCTGGCCCAGGGGTATCGGCGGGCGAGCGCGCACAGCCAGCCCCTGCTGGACGGCCAAGGGGCTAGGACCGGTCCCGATGCCATCAGGAAGGAGCGCGCTGCCGGCCTGTGGCTGGCCTGGGCGCGGGGGGCCACCCCCGGCGGCGCCGGTCTGGAGCGCCGGGTATGCCTGGTGCGCCAGCGCTACTGGCTGGTGTGGGACCGGGCCTGGGGCTTGCCCGGCGAGCATGACCTGCAAGTGGGATGGCAACTGTTTCCGGACCGCTGGCGCTTTGGGCGCCGGGAGCGCGCCCTGGAGGCCCCCGACGGCTTTGGGCTGCGGTTGCTGCACGCGCCCCCCGGCGCGGCCCTGGACCTGGCCCGGGGGCGACGTCGTCCCCAGCGGGGCTGGGTGTCCCTGGATGGCCAGGATGTTGTGGCCCACCATTGGCGGCTGCTGGCCCGTGGCCTCCTGCCCATGCAGGCCCTCTGGCTCCTGGCCCCCCATCCCGGCTACCAGGTGATGGAGCTGTCCGCCGCCTGGGAGGAGCTATCCCTGGTGGTGCGCGGTCCGGCGGGAGAGTTGGACCACCTGGTCCTGGGCGCGGAGCCGGGCCGAGCCGGAGCGCTTGGGCGCTACCGGCTATAGGTGGCGAAGAAATGGTCCATTATCAGCTCGATGGTGGGCCGGTTGACGTGGAAGTTCTCGCGGTCGTTGGTGTAGGCCGGCCTGCCCAGCAGGGGGCACAGGATGGTGGCTATCTCGTAGGCCGGGAAGTAGCTGACGTTGGCGTGGCGGCAGGCGAACTCGTCGGCCACCGCCCGCAGGGTGGACTTGGAGTTGCAGCTGGCGCTGACGACGTCGGCGTCCTGGCGAAAGGTGGCCCACAGATGCACCGGGGAGACCGTCACCACCAGGCGGCAGTCGGGGTTGTGCTGGGCCATGATTTCATGGATGCGCTCCAGGTTGTCCAGGTTCTCCTGGTAGCGGCTGACCCGGAAATCGTAGCGGCCCATGTCGCCGCCTTGGTTGACATAGGGTCCGGCGGGCAGGCAGATGACCGCCCCGTCGCCACGGTCCTGCCAAATCTCGGTCAGCCCCAAGGTGAGGATGAGCACCCGGGCCCGTTGCAGGGCGCGCCGTGAATGCAGGCGGTGCCTGGCGAAATCAGCCTCGGCCCGTCCCAGGGAGTCGTAGAGCAGCACGCGCCGGTAGGGGTCCTGGACTTGGCCGTCCTGGGGGGCCACCCACCAGCGCACCTGCGGCCGCCAGCCGCCGAAGGTGTATTCAAAGACCTGGCGCATGGAAAAGGTGTTGTACAGGCGCTCCCAGGCGGCGCTGGCGTGTTTGGCGGCGGGATGGTGGGTTTCCTCGGCCACGTAGTTGTAGCCCCGCGCCAGCAGCACCTGCTTGATCTCGCGCGCGAAGCAGGAGCCCATGGAGGCGATGGGCGTGGCCAGGTCCAGGCCCCAGCCGGGCGCGGGGCCGCTGGGCCACGACTGGGCCAGGGCTGGCGTATCGTAGGACCCCGGCCAGACCTGCCAGGGCTGGAACCGGTGCTGGGGATGGACGTCGCTGCGCGTCATGCCTTACAAGCCCGTGGCCCTGGTTGCGGTTGGTAAGCATGCCCCGGGAGGCTCAACCCATGATAGTCCAGCCTTTGGAGCCGGGCAACATCCACCCGCGCGGGGCCGGGCCGCCTTGGAATCGGGCGGGGTAATGGATTAGAGTATCCCTGGCCCAAACGCCCCGGGCGGGCGTCCCTGTTGGCGATCCGGCGATCGCGGCCGGGGCGTTCCTGGGCCGACAACGCTTTCACTCCGACGCCGCGCCCAGACCAGCCGTGGGCGGGGCGGATCGGTCAGCCACGGGCCAGCCATGGGCATTGCCAGTTTTTTCATCAAGCGCCCCGTGGGCACCACCCTGCTTACCCTGGCCCTGGTCCTGGCCGGGGCCCTGGGGTTCTATCTGCTGCCGGTCTCCCCGCTGCCCCAGGTGGAATTTCCCACCATCATGGTTTCCGCCAACCTGCCGGGCGCCGACCCCGAGACCATGGCCGCCGTGGTGGCCGCTCCCCTGGAGCGCCAACTGGGGCGCATCGCCGGGGTGGCCGAGATGACCTCCTCCAACTACCGAGGCACCACCTACGTCACCCTGCAATTCGATCTGGCCCGTGACCTGGACGGCGCGGCCAAGGACGTCCAGGCGGCCATAAACGCCGCCCGGCGCGACCTGCCCGCCAACCTGCCCAGCTACCCCACCTACCGCAAGGTCAACCCCACCGACGCCCCCATCCTGATTATGGCCCTGACCTCCCACAACCTGACCCGCGAGCGCCTGTACGATCTGGCCGACAGCCGGCTCCAGCCCATGCTGGCCCAGGTGCCGGGCGTGGGCCAGGTCAGCGTCAGCGGCGGGGCCTTGCCGGCGGTGCGGGTGCGGCTGAACCCCGACGCCCTGGCCCACTACAACTTGAGCCTGGAAGACGTGCGGCGGGCCTTGACCAGCACCAACCTCAACCTCCCCAAGGGACAGCTCAGCGACCAGCGCCAGACCTGGGAGATCGCCGTCAACGACCAGTTGGAGCGGGCGGCGGATTACGCGCCCCTGATCCTGGCCCAGCGCTCCGGGACGGTCGTCAGGCTAAGGGACGTGGCCAGCGTCCTGGATTCCGCCGAGGACATACGCACCACCGGCCTGGTCAACGGCCGGCCGGCCGTGCTCCTGGTGGTCAGCCGCCGCCCCCAGGCCAATATCGTTCACACCGTGGACACCATCCGGGAACTGCTGCCCCGCCTGCGGGCCAGCCTGCCCGCGGATGTCCAGCTGTCGGTCATCCTGGACAGGACCCCGCCCATCCGTCATTCCCTGCATGAGACGACCCTGGCCCTGGCCATCTCCTGCGGTTTGGTCATGCTGGTGGTTTTCTGCTTTCTGGGCAGCCCGCGCGCCACCATGATCCCCGGCCTGGCCGTGGTGGCCTCGCTGGTGGGCAGCGGGGCCTTCATGTGCCTGGCCGGCCTGTCCATAGACAACCTTTCGCTGATGGCCCTGACCGTGGCCACCGGCCTGGTGGTGGACGACGCCATCGTGGTGCTGGAGAACATCGTCAGGCAGCTTGACCAGGGCCTGGCGCCGGCCGAGGCGGCCGCGCAGGGCGCGCGGCGCGTCTCCTTCACGGTGCTTTCCATGACCCTGTCGCTGGTGGCGGCCTTCATCCCCATTCTGCTCATGGGCGGCATGCTGGGCCGCATGGTGCGGGAATTCGCCCTGGTGCTGTCGGTGGCCATGATGCTGTCCATGCTGGTTTCGCTAAGCCTGACGCCCATGATGTGCGCGGCCTGGCTGCGAGGCGGCGGCGACAGGGAGGGCGGGGCCTGGCAACAGGGGGGCGCCCGGCTTTTCAAACGGGCCTTGGGGATCTACGACCGCTTCCTGGGCCGGGCCCTGGACCATCCCAGGCTGATGCTGGCCCTGACCATGGTGGTGGCGGGCCTGGCCATGCATCTCTACGCGGTCATGCCCAAGGGATTTTTCCCCCAGCAGGACACCGGGCGCATCATGGGGGTCATCCAGGCGGCCCAGGACATTTCCTTCCAGGCCATGGAGCGCAAGCTCAAGGCGGTCATGGACATCATCCAGGCTGACCCCGACGTGGAGCAGGTCAGCGGGTTCACCGGCACCGGCATCACCGCCACCAACGCCGCCCGCATGTTCATCACCCTGAAGCCCCTGGAGCAGCGCCACGGGGGCGTGCCGGAAATATTGGGCCGCCTGCGCCGCGAGCTGGCCCAGCAGCCGGGCGCGCCCACCTATCTTCAGGTGGCCCAGGACCTGCGCATCGGCGGCCGCTCGGCCAACGCCATGTATCAATACACCCTGCAAGGCGACAGCATCGGCCAATTGAGCCGGTGGTCAAGCAAGGTGCTCGGGCAATTCAAGACCCTGCCGCAATTGGAGGACGTCAGCGCCGACCTGCAAGACAAGGGGCTGCGTTCCTGGCTGAGCATCGACCGCCAGACGGCCTCGCGCCTGGGGGTATCGGTGCGCGCCATGGACGACACCCTCTGCGACGCCTTCAGCCAACGGCAGGTTTCCATCATCTACGGCGCCCAAAACCAATACCACGTGATAATGGAACTGGAACCGCGTTACACCCAGCACCCACGCACCCTGGGCAACCTCTTCGTGCCCACCGCCCAGGGCGTGCAAACCCCCCTGGAGGTCCTGGCCAGTCAAGAAACCACCACCGCCCTGCTCAATGTCAACCACCAGGGGCAATCCCCGGCGGTGACCATATCGTTCAATCTGGCCCAGGGCGCGTCCTTGGGCCAAGGGGTGGGGGCCATCGAGGAGGCCATCCGCGGCCTAGGCCTTCCCGCCGGCATTCACGGCAGCCTGCGGGGCACAGCCCAGGCCTTCCAGGACTCCCTGCGCAGCCAGCCGCTACTGATCCTGGCGGCCCTGGCGACGGTCTATATCGTCCTGGGCATTCTGTATGAAAGCTACCTGCATCCCCTGACCATCATCTCCACC
>JAKAGJ010000218.1 GCA_021815655.1 Deltaproteobacteria bacterium
GCGGCCTGGTGGTGGCCTACCCGGCCCTGGCCCATCTGCGCCGGCGCTTCCCCCAGGCCGAGCTGTACTTCCTCACCTTCGCCGGCGGCCAGGGCATCCTGGACCTCCTGGGCCTCGTCGACCGGCAGCATCAGGTAATCATCCGCCCCGACGGCCTGATTACCTTCCTGGCCGATACCCTGGCGGCCATAAGGCGCATGCGCCAACTGGGCATCGACGCCACCATCAACCTGGAGACCTTCGCCCGCTTCAGCACCCTGCTGGCCCTTTTCAGCGGCGCCGGCCGCCGCGTGGGCTTTGACCGCTTCCACGACGAGGGGCGCTACCTGGGCGGGCTCATCACCCACCGGGTGATCTACAACCCCCATCGCCACGCCGCCCAGACCTTCCTAACCCTGGTGGAGGCCCTGGCCGAGCCGGCCGACGCCGAACCCCGGGCCAAGGTGAGCCTGGAGGCACTGTCCCTGGAACTGCCGCGCCTACAGACCAGCCCCCAGGCCGCCCAGGTCATCGAGGACAAGCTCAAGGAGCACTACCCCGCCCTGGCCCCCGGCCAGCGCCTGGTGCTCATAAACCCCAACGCCAGCGACTTGGTGCCGGTGCGCCGCTGGCCCGACGCCTACTTCCTGCAACTGGCCCTGGGCCTGCTGGAAGACCCGGACCTCCTGGTGGTGCTCACCGGCACCGCGCCCGAGCGCCCCGCCGCCGAGGTGCTGCGTTTGGCGCTGGAGTCCCCACGGGTGCTGAACCTGGCCGGGGCCACCACCCTGCCCCAGCTCATCGACCTCTACAACCGCGCCAGCCTGCTCATCACCAACGACTCCGGCCCGGCCCACTTCGCCTCCCTGACCGGCCTGGCCGTGCTGGTGCTCTTCGGCCCCGAAACCCCGGCCATCTACGGCCCCCTGGGGCCGGGGGTGCGGGTGCTCTACCGGGGCCTGGCCTGTAGCCCTTGCGTCTCGGCCTACAACCAGAAGCTCTCGCCCTGCGCCGACAACCGCTGCCTCAAGCAGATCACCCCCGCCGAGGTGCTGGAAAAGGCCCGGGAGTTACTGGCGGGCTAGGATCACCAGCCCTCGTCGCCGCTCAGCCGGTCATCGCCAAAAATGCCGCCGTCGCGGCGAGACGGCGTGGAAGCCGCCGGCCAGGCCCCTCCCCCCAAACGCGCGGGCGGGGATAAACCCCGCCCCTACATTAAAAAAGGCAAAGTCAACTTCATCTTAATGTAGGGCGGGGCTTATCCCCGCCCGTGTATTTTGGTGTGTGGCGGGTTCCGCTGCGCTAAGCCGCCCTACTTGAGGCGGGGCACGGGGTCTGGGTGGAAAATGGAGGCGGGCCGCCGGATAACCGGCGGCCCGCTGGTGTTCTCAGGCGGATGGGCGATAAGGCTAGTTGACGATGCCCTTCATGCGCACGTAGTAGATCTTGTCCCCGGACTGGATGCCCAGCTTCTCCTCGAAGGGGCCGGGGGGCAGGTTCTCGGGGCGGGGGCTGACCACCAGGAGAAGCTGCTTGTCATGCTCCACCCAGCGCTGCTCCACCTTGAAGTGGTCGGAATCGTACAACAGCTTGTCGATTTTCAGCTTGTCCACGCAGGTCTTGTTCACGGCGATGGAGCGGAGCACCTCGGCCTGCTGCCCCTTCTTGATGCCGCCGAAGTACAATTCCTGGGGCTGCACGGTAAAAGCCCCGCGGATGTCGGCCACCACGTAGATGCTCACCTTGGGCGCCCCGGGCACCAGCACGTAGATGGGGCCGGCGAACTCCATGGGCTCCTTGACTTTGGAGCGCACGGTGAGGGTGTAGGAGCGGTTGTCCGCCGAATGGCTCAGCTCGGTGGTGAGGTACTCCTGCATGGGATTTTCCACCCCCGCCACGATCAAGGGCTTGCCGTCGATGCTCGACAGCCCGGTGGTGACGCTGGGGTTCTGGTCCAGGCAGCCCACCAGGTCCAGGCGCCGGCCCTTCTCCACCTTCACCTTGCTGGCGGTCTCACCGGTCATGATGAGGGTGATGAAGGGATTGGTGGGGTCGTTGGTGTTGACCACGGCGGTCTTGCGGAAGGAGCCGCTGATGCCGCTGGTGTCCAGGTTGAGGTGGATCATGCCCTTGCCGCCGGGCGGAGTGATCCGGTCGAACTCGGCCACGGTGCAGCCGCAGGAGGGCGTCACGCTGTCGATGATGAGGTTTTGCTTGCCCTGGTTGCTGAAGGGGAACTCGGCCTTGAGCATATCGCCTTCATGGACGTTGGTATAGACTACCTCCATCTTGTCGAAGACGGCCTTGGGGCCATTATTTTTGATGCCCGCGGTATCGGCCAGGGCCGAATTGACGAAAACCGCCACAGCCAACGCTGCGGTGAGCAGAACAAGGCGAAGCAGCCTGGACATGATTACCTCCATTGAGGCATGTTGTTGGGTTTGGGGTTCGGTGCCCACGGCCTGAGAGGATATCACAGGCCCCCGCTAGCGTCCACCATGGCAAAAGGCGCCTCGGGTACCGGCCCGGCGCCACTGCCCCTTGACTACCGGCGGGGGATGGGGTTTTATCAGAGGAAGCATGTTGGCCCCCCCGGCCCCGCCAAGCAGGAAGGACGAGCGATGGATGTACCGCTGAAATATACGCGAATTTTCCTCTGGCGGCACCCCGAGGTGCAGGGCGCCAAGGATGGACGCTACTTCGGACACACCGACGTGCCGCTGACCCGCCAGGGCAAGGCCCAGCTCAAGGCCGTGCTCAAGCGCATGTCCTCCGAGAAGGTGGGCGCCATCTACTCCAGCGACCTGCAACGCGCCCGCATGATGGCCGAGGCCATCGGGCGCAACAACAATCCCCGCCGCAAGGTGGAGGTGCTGGAGTCCCTGCGCGAGCTGAACCTGGGCCAATGGGAAGGCCTGTCCTTCCAGGATATCGCCCGGCGCTACCCCCAGGAACTGGCCGCCCGCCAGGCCGACCTGGCCAATTTCCGCATCCCCGGCGGCGAGTCCCTGGAGGAACTGGCCCAGCGCCTGGTGCCGGCCTTCCAGCAGATGGTGGCCGACAACCAGGGCGGCATCATCTGCGTGGTGGCCCACGCCGGCGTCAACCGCGTCATCCTGGCCAAGATGCTGGGCGCCCCCCTGGAACGCGTCTTCCGCCTGGAACAGGAATACGCCTGCCTCAACCTCATCGACGTCTACGAGGACGGCATCCCGGTAATCAAACGCGTCAACGAGCCGCCGGCCATCGACGAGGAAGAATAGCCGGCCGGCTGCCCCGGCGGGGCATGGACGGGTCGATTGCGGTCGCGGCAAGGGGCCGGCCCACCGGCCTACCTTGCCCCGCGACCCGTTATCGCCCTACCCAGGGCACTGGTTGGCCAGGGCTTGCAGCCAGGCCTGGGCTTGCAGGCTCAAACCTCGGGGGGAGTAGAAGGGCCGGGCCAGGAGCAGGGGCCAGCCGCTCAGGCTCTCACGGAAGACCACCAGGGTGTCGCGGCCCTTATCGCTGAAGGTGTAGCGATGATGGGTTGTTATGCCCCAAGCCCGCCCCCGCCAGGCCACGGCCTGGCCTTCATCGGCCTCCACCACCTCCGCGCGCACCATTACCGGCAGCCCCAGGGGCTTCAACCACAGGTCCAGGCGGGCGCCCCGGCTGAGCCCTTCCCGGGGGGCGGAGCCGGGACACTGGGGGTTCCACTGGGGCCAGGCCGTGAGGTCGCTGAATACCTGCCAGACCCTTTGGCGGGGCGCCCGCACCAGGCGCGAGGCCTCCAGGGTCAGGGTCAAGCTCACAAGATATAGCCCTGGGCCAGGCGGCGGGAGAACGGCTGCACGCTGTAGCGCAGGTCCGGGCCGGCCTGCACGGTCACCGCCTGGCCGGCCGGGGCCTGACCGTAGCCGGCCACCAGGGCCGAGGCCAGTTCCAGGTCCGCGCCCGTGGCCGGGCCGAAGTACAGCCCCAGGGGCCCGGCCACGCCAAGGGCGATGAGCCGCCGGCACTCTGGCGGGGCCAGGCCCTCCAGGATTTGGTTTTCGGCCTGGTTGCGCCCCACGATGAGCTTGGCCGCTGGCGACAGGCGCAGGTGCCGGCCATGCTTCAATAGTTCCACCAATTCCACGCCGGCGCCGGGGTCGTGGTCAAGAAGATCCTTGAGGCGGCGGCTGAAGCCGGGCTCGGTCAGGAGGCAGCCCCCCGCCGGGGCGGGGTAGTCCTTCACCCCCAGTTCGCTGGCCAGGGCCATCTGGGGCTTGCGGCCGCGCCCCGACAGGCCCAGGAGGCGCGCGCGCTCCACCAGGCCCGATTCCTCCATGGCCGTGGGGGCCAGCACCAGGGCCGACAGGGGGCGCAGGATGCGGGAGGCAAAACCGCTGTGCTTGGCCACGGTGGCCAGGGCCTGCTTGTTCTGGCTCATGGGGCGCTGGCCCAGCACCTCGCCGCTGAACAGAAAATCATGGCCCTGCCCCTCCATGAGCCCCCCGGCCTGGCGGAACATGTAGGCGTGGCAGTCGATGCAGGGGTTCATGTTGGAGCCATAGCCGTAGCGGGGGTTTTTGACCACCTGCTCCAGGTGCTCCGGCCCCACCTCCAGCACGGTCAGGGGGATGTCGTGGGCCTGGGCGGCGGCCAGGGCCTTGTCGGCGCCAAAAAAGGGCGAGGCAAAGGAGACCGCCGCCACCTCCACCCCGGCCCGGCGCAGCACCAGGCAGGCCAGGATGGAATCCAGGCCGCCGGATAAAAGCCCCAGGGCCCTAGGCACGCCGGCACGCGGGCGGGATGGCCAATATTTTGATTATCAAGACAATATCTCCAGGGATCGCGGTGGTTGCATTTCTCGGATGATGTTGCCGGCCAAATCCAGGGGCTGGGCCACGCTGTCCAGCACGGCCCCGTCACTGCTGGCCACCGGGCCGGCGTGGGCCAGCAGCAGACGTTCGGGCACGGCCACGGCCTGGGCATCGCCGGCCAGTCCGGCCTTGGCCAGGAGCTGGCGCAGGCGCGCGGCCAATTCCCCGCTTCTGGAAAGCGGGGCGTCCAGGTAGATGTCCACCCGCGCCGCCGGGGCCAGATATTTCAAGAGCAGCCCGGCGGCGGCCTCGGTGGGGACCC
>JAKAGJ010000219.1 GCA_021815655.1 Deltaproteobacteria bacterium
CTGGTACAGATCGCCCAAGAGGTTGTGCACCAGCTCCTTGCGCTGGGTAAGGTCCATCTGGGCCTTGACCCGGGCCACGGCCTGGTCCGCCTGCTTCTCGCTCACCAGCAGGAAGGCCAGGCGCATTAGGGAGTCAAGGTTGTTGGGGTCGGCCTTGAGGGCCGCCTCGAAGTTCTTTACCGCCTCCTGGGGCTGGCGCCGGGCCTGGGCCAGCATGCCCAGGCGGTGGTAGCCCAGGCCCGACTTGGGGTCGGCCTTTACCAGGGCCTGGAAGTCGGCCTCGGCCTTGGGGAAGGCGCTCTGGGCCAGGTACAGGCGGCCGCGCAGGTCCAGGGCGGCCAGGTTCTTGGCATCCAGCTGCAACACCTGGTCCATCTGGCTGACGCCCTGGGCCAGCTCGCCGGCCTGGGCCTGTAGGGCCGCCAGCAGAAAACGGGGCCGCACGTCGGTGGGGTCGGACTTGATGGCCTTGTTGAGATCGGCCAGGGCCAACTGGGGCTTCAACTGGCGGGTGTAGGTCTGGGCGCGGCGGTAGAGGGCCTCGGGGTCTTCGGGGCGCTCGCGAATGACCGCGGTGAGCAGGCCGATGGCCTTCTCCAGGTCACCCCGGGCCATGGCCAGGCGGGCCAGCAAGGTCTGGGTGGTGGTGTCGGCGGGGAAATCCTTCTGCACGTCCTCCAGGCGCTTCTGGGCCTGATCCAGACGGCCGCGCTCCAGGTCGAACTCGGCCAGGGCGTTTTGGGGCACCGGCGACTTGGGCGCCACCTTGGCCGCCTGCTCCAGGAAGGACAGGGCCTTGGTGGAATCGCCCCGGGAGGCATAGAAGCCGGCGGTCATCAGCACCGGCCACATGGAATCGGGATGCTGGCGCACGGCCTCCATGTATACCTGCTCGGCCTTTTCGGGCTGGCCGGCCATGGTGTAGAAGCGGGCCAAGGCCAGGCGGTAACGCTCGTCGTTGGGATAACGGGCCACCAGGTCGCGCAGGGCCGTCTCGGCCTGGCCGGACATCTGCTGGCGCATCAGAAGCTCCACCAGCATCAGTTGCAGCCGCGACTCGTTGGGATTGGCCTGGGCGGCCTTTTGCAGCAGGGCGATGGCCTTGTCCTCCTTGTGCTGGCTCAAATACAGCCGCACCAGGAGCAGTTGGGGCGTGAGAAGCTTGGGGGCCAGTTCGCTGGCCTTCTCATACTCCTGCTCGGCCAGTTCGCTGCGTCCGTCCTCGCTGTACTGTTGGCCGATCAGCACGTGGATGTCGGCCCGCTCGGGCGCCAGGGCCTGGGCCTCCTTGAGGGTGGCCACGGCCTTGGCCGAGTCCTTGCGCTGGGCGTAGGATTGGCCCATCAGCACCATGGCGTCCACGTCCTTGGGCTTTTGCTTGAGCACCAGCTCGGCGCGCTCGGCGGCCTCGTCGGTGCGCCCGGCCAACAGCGAGATCTGCCCCAGGCGCACCTGGGCGTCCAGGTTGCCCGGGTCCAAGGTCACGGTGTTGAAGAACAGGCGGTAGGCCTGGGCCAGGTCTCCCAGCTTTAGATAAGTCAGGGCCAGGCGGTAGTGCGCCTCGGCAAAGCGGGCGTCATCCTTCAGGGCGTTGCGAAACTCGATGGTGGCCTCGCGGTACTTGCCTTGGTCGAAATATTTCTGGCCCTTTTGCAGGAACTCCTGCTTGTCGGCCCAAGCTGGCGCGGCCAGACCCACCAACAGGACCAGGGCCACCAGGCCGCCGGCCAACGTCCGCCGCGAGAAGGAGTGGGGATTCATCTTCGCCTCCATGACCCTAGTAAGCAGGGCAACAGCAGAACCATAAGGGGTATATTTTGTCCGGGGGCTGGGCGCTGCCGCGCCGGGCCGGCCGCCGATCTTCCATAGACCGTTAAGGTTATTAAAAATTAATTATAGTCCACATCAATGTAGCGATGTGAACAACCTTGTTGCTTAACCGAGGCCTACTCCTTGCCGCCGCCAGGCACCTTGAAGGCCAGGGTGCCGGCGGCCGAGGCCGTCAGAGGCTCTCCGGGGCCCGCGCCCGGGCTCAAAGTGACCTGGCCGCCGTCGACCGCCACCTGGTAGGTCTTGCCGGGCACCAGTCCCGCCACCAAGTGCCGGGAGGCGCCGCCGGGGTACTGGTAGCTCACCGCGGCATCCTCCTTGGGCTCGCCCAGGCGCAGCACCACCACCCGGGGCCAGGTCTTGTCCCCCAGCACCAGCCCCACCACTCCCGGGCCGGCGGCGCCCAGGCCGCTGACCGCCACCGGCTCGCCGGCGCCCAGGTCGGCGGGCAGGAGCACGTTGAGCATGGTGCGGGTCTTGCCCGGGACATCGGCGCCGATCTCCACGCGGAAGGGGGCCTGATTCTTGACCGGCGGCCGGGGGGGGTAGTTGCGGTCCCCCACCCAGGAGTCGGCCACGCCGGCCTGGCCGTAGGTCCTGATCTGGGCCTTGGCCGGCAGCAGGCAGACCACGTCCAGGCGCGAGGGGCCTTCCACGATGCGCAGGCTATGGCTGGAGCTCTGGGTGCGCCCCGGCCCCAGGTTGCTGGCGCCGGGCACGTGGGGCGGGGAGACGCTGTGCAGCACGAAGCGCACGCTGGCCTGTTCGTTGTTGACCACCACATCGTCGGCCACCACCACCGCTTCCTGGGTCTCGCTGTTGTCAGTGCCGCCGGGGCGCAGGTAGAAGACGTGGCGCACCAGGCGGCTGACCTTGTGGGTGGAGCCGTCGTAGGCTTCGGTGGCGCGGCCGCGCAGGTAGGCGAAACGCGGCTGGTCCTCCAGAGCCTCCACCTGAGCCACCTGGTAGACATCCTTGAGCTTGCTGTAGGGCGCCGGGCCGCTGTCCCAGCCGCTGGGCGACCAGGGGGCCTGCTTGCTCACCTGGCCGTTGGCGTCGTAAAGCTCCCAGGCCCGCTGCCCGCCGTCATTGGCGTAATTTCCCCGGCGCTGGGGACCTTCGCGCAGGTCATGCCAGGAATACTCGTGGGGGTCCAGCACCTGCACCGTGTTTTGGGCCAGGCTGCGGATGGCGTAGTTCTGGGCATGCTGGGAGATTAGGCCGTCGAAGGCCCCTCCCGGAGGCATCAGGAGGCCCTGGCGGTAGATGACCAGCGAGGCGGCGTCCAGGTGTTGGGGCAGGGCGAAGTGGGGGCCGCAGTTGAAGGACAGCCAGGTGGCCAGGGGCGACCAGTCCGAGCGCAGGAAGGCCCGGCCCGCGGCCGGCGCCAGGTAGGACAGGGGGGCGGTGCTCAGAGGCTTGACCGCCGGGTCGGGGTTGTACCACAAAAACTCGTAGACCAGGCGGTTGTCGGCCAAGACGCGGGGCGCGCCGCGATCGGTCAACTCCACCCAGGCCCAGCCGGCGTAGTGGGCCTGGGGCCGCAGCGCCAGCAGCAAAAGCATTTGCATGCGCACCAGGTCCGAGGCCTCCTGGGGGTCCAGGGACTGGTCGCCGTCGGGGGCCAGGAGGCGGTAGCCGCCACGAGGCGAGGTGGCGGTGCCGGGCATCTGGTGCTGCAACAGATAGCCCAGGCGGTCCTGGAACCAGGGCGCGGAATCCAGGAGGTCCTCGCCGGTGGCGCTCTTCCAGGCGGCCACGAACTCCAGCAGGTTAAGTCCGGCCCCGGCCCCGCCGGCGGAGCCCTCGAACCAGGCGCCGCCGGCGCCGGCATGTTGCAGGCAGGGCAGTATCTCCTTGGCGAAGTCCTGCTGGCGGGCCTGCTGGATCAGGGCCTCGGCCTGGGGGTGCAGGCCTTGGGCGGCCAAGCCGGCCAAGGCCTCCAGGCGCAACGCCTGGGTGGCCTGGCTGCTGAAGCTGCTCCCGGCGCGCCCGCTGAAGACCTTGGCCTGCCCCACCAGCCAGGCGGCCACGTTGGTGCGTTCCTCGGGCGTGAAGTAATCCCAGCCCCAGTCCAGGGTCAGGGCCACCGCGCCGGCCACTTCGTTGGCGCGTTCCAGGTCGTCCATAAGGATTAGATAGGTCTCGCCGGCCTTGAGGGCGCTGTCCAGGGGCGGGTCGGCGGGATTGGTGCTAAGCCCGGTGGCGGTCTGCTGGGCCACCCGCCAGGGATGCTCCTGCACCGCCGCGGTGTTCAGAAGGTTGTAGGAGGAGCTCTTGAGCTTCTCCACGGAGCCGGGGCGGTGGGTGTCATTGAGGGAGTGCTTGAGCACGGTCTGGGCACGGCCGGTGAGCGCCGCGGCCTGGGCGCAGGCCACCGCCAGGCGCCCCAGGCGCTGGGCCTGCTCGGGCTGGGCGTCCTTGCCCATAAGGGCCGCCAGGGCCAGGCCCGGGCCGTCCAGGGGGGCATGCTCCTGCCGGGCCGGGGCCTGGGACCAGGTGACCAGGCGCCGCCAGGTGATTTGGCGCGATTCGGCGATTTTGCGCAGGCGCGTCACATCCGCTGGCGTAAGCAGCAGACGAGGATGGGCCGGGGCCTGGGCCGAGGCCTCCGGGGCGGCGGGAGCCGCGGCGGCCGAAGCCGGGGCGGGCGCGGCCAGGCCCCACAGGGCCACGGCCAAGACCAGCAAGACCAGCAAGGTATGCTTAGGGGACATCAGCCAATCTCCTCGCCGCGTTCCAGGGCGTGCACGGCTTGAACCATCTCCCAGCAGGTCATGAAACGCAGACGATAGCTTCGGCCGTCGTCGTAGTCCCTGACCAGCCGCTCGAAGAATGCCCGGGCCGGCGCCCCCAGCAAGGGCTGGTGGGCCTTCTCGGGCGCGCCGTGGCAGGCCAATTTGATAAAACACACATGGGGAGCCCCCGCCACCCGGGGGGCGTGGCGCAGCCACAGGGGCAGGCGCGCCGCGTCGGGGGGCAGGGAGGGATTCAGGTCCGAGTTGTCTATGCGCGGCAGGATGCCGTGGCGCCGCCGGCGCCAATCCAGGGCCAGCACGCCCTGCACCAGGAGCAGGTCGCCGTCGGGGGGACGCCCCACGGCCGCCGGCCGGCCCCGGTCGTGGCTCTTGGGACGCAGGGGGTCGTCGGTGGCGTAGTAGATGGCGTTGATGGTGCGGGTCTGGGCCGGGCTGGGCGCCGAGGGCAGGGTGAAGTCGGCGTAACAGCCGCTATTCTTGAGTACCA
>JAKAGJ010000220.1 GCA_021815655.1 Deltaproteobacteria bacterium
CGCACGGTAAACTCCGCCAGTTAACCGGCAAAATCCGGCGCACCCGGCCGGTCATTGAACATGGAGGAAGCGCGGATGCCCATCTATGAAATTACCTGCCAGGCCTGCGGGCACAGTGGCGAATTGCTGGTGCTGCTCAGCGACCAAGCGCTGTCCTGCCCCCAATGCGGAAGTGAGCGCCTCGACCGGTTGATGTCTCCACCCAGCGGTCTAACGGGCCGGACGCGGCTGCACGCCCCCGGCGCGGGAGACCATGGCTGCTGCGGAGCGCGGCCGTCGGAGGCGGGATGCCAAGGGCCGGGCTCCTGCTGCGGACGGCTCGGCTAAGGCTCGACCCTGGCCGCTGGCGGGCGTGAGCTAGCGCCACGGCTCCATCAATCCCAGCCCCTGATGCTGGCGGCCAAGGTTTGACCGCCCGCATCAGGGCTTTGCCTTCCGCAAGGCTCAAACCTGGCTAGGTGCCCTGGTGAACCCGCGCCTCTTGTCCCGCTCCGCAGGCGACGGACAGCATGGGGGGCGGGGGCGCTACGCCTGGTTCCTCCCGACCATTGGCTCTCCAGCGTAAGCGAAGGCGGCCGCGGGGTTGTCGCGAAGCCCCAGATGGGGCGTTTTGCCGCGTTTGAGCCGGCACAAAGACACATGCCGTATTATGCCCACCGCGAGGCAAAATGCCTAGCCAAGGGACAACTCTCCGTTTTCGCTCGCGTCTGCCACGACCGGCCCGCGGCTTTGTCGCCAGGCTTGGGGCATATTGATCTGTCCGCCCCAGGTGTCCCCTGGCCATCCATTTTCATCCCGCATTGCAATTTGTTATTTATTTTAAAGTCCTTAACTATGCCGACCGCCAAAATGGCACGGCCTATGCTCTTTAATTTTGTCGAAAAGCCGAACCAGAAAGCCCGCAGAGACAGGGAGGTGCCAAGTGTCCACACAGGAAGACAAGACCACCAAGAACAAGGTGCCGCGGGTTTTCGACCTGGGGGACCGGCAATGCCTGTGGGCGTCAGCTGGTTTGATCGAGCCCAAGCTTTGCCACAACGCCTTCGACTGCGCTGGTTGCGCCTTCGACACGGCCATGCAGCGCCAAAAGAGCCTGGGATGGCTGACAGGCAACTTCGAAAAGCCTCCGCAGGGAGGCAGCCTTGGGTCGAGCAGGCCGCTCTGGCCGCAAATCACGCCGGATGAGTTCCAGTGCCGTATCGGTACCTTCGACTTGGACTTTCAGCGGCATAAGTGCATGGGTGGGCTGGCCATGGGCCTTGAGCAGCCAACGCGGAATGGCGGCCTTTGGAATAAGCAGCGCTGGCTGCAAACCCCGGAGGGTCAGCGTTGGTGCCGCCACACTCTCTCTGGGCGAGCCACGGCCAAGACCTGCGACCGCTTCTATGAGTGCGGCAGCTGCGAATTAGACCAGATGATCAAGGACATCCCCTCGCCCTTGGCCAGCGAGAGCCTGCCCGTGGTTTACGCCGCCGGCTTCGAGGTTCCGCCCAGCTACTATTTCCATGCCGGGCATACCTGGGCCAGGCTGGAGTATGGGGGCCGCGTGCGGGTGGGTCTGGACGACCTGGCCTCCAGGGTCTTCGGGCCGGCCGATGAATTCCGTCTGCCCGAGTTGGGAGAGGAAGTGCGCTACGGCGCCCCTGAACTGGGATTTTCCCGCGGTAGTCACCAAGGGCGGGCCTTGTCCCCAGTGGAGGGCGTGGTGGTGGCACGCAATCCCGCGGCTTCGAGGCAGGCGCCGGACATGTGTCGCTCACCCTATCTCGCAGGCTGGCTGTTGCTGATCAAGCCCGCGCACATGCAGGTTGATTTGCCCAGCCTACACACCGGCGACGAGAGTGTGACATGGATGGTGGAGGAGTCCCAACGTCTCTCGGACACCATCACCGGCAAGGGCGGGCGGCGCCTGGCGGCCACCGGTGGGCGAGTGGTGCCGGATGTCTTTGGCAGCGTGCCGGGCCTGGACTGGGACAATCTGGCGCGCAAGTTCCTTTTATCCTAAAACCAACCAGGCCTCGGCCCATCCGGGGTCCGGTGCGAAGCCTTCTTTCGCAGCTTTTTGCGTGAGGCGGCCCACAGGGCCAGGGAGGTGCAAAATGTCCAAGAAGGAAACCAAGGCTTTGGGGAGCAGGGTTCCGCAGGTTTTCGACATGGGCGCCCAGCAGTGCCTGTGGTCTAGCGTGGGCGTGGCCGAACCCAGGCTCTGCCACAATGGTTTCGACTGCCTAAGCTGCTCCTTTGACAAGGCCATGCAGCGCAAGAAGAGCCTGGGATGGCAGGCCTCGGGCCTGGAGCAGCCCCCGCAGGGCGTCGGCCTGTGGAACCAGCAACGGTGGTTGCAGACCCCACGGGAAGAGCGGTGGTGCCGTCATATGCTCTCCGGGCGGGTGCCGGTCAGGACCTGCGCCCACCTTTACGAATGCCGCAATTGTGAATTCGACCAAAGCATGGAGGACAGCCCGGACCCCAATACCGGCGCCAGCCTTACGTTGGTTTCCGCCGGCGGCTTCGAGCTTCCGCCCAATTATTACTTTCACGCCGGGCATACCTGGGCCAGGCTGGAGTATGGCGGGTGGGTACGGATCGGCATGGATGACTTGACCTCCAGGGTTTTCGGCCCGGCCGATGCATTTCGCCTGCCCCAGCTTGGCCAGGCCGTGCGCTATGGAGGCCCCGATTTGGCCTTTTGCCGCGGCAACCATCAAGCGGCGGCGTGCAGCCCTGTGGAGGGCGTGGTGGTGGCCAGGAATCCGAAGGCTTTCAGGCAGGCGCCGGACATGTGCCGCTCGCCTTACCTTGAGGGCTGGCTACTGCTGATCAAGCCTGTCCACCTGCAACGCGACTTGGCGGGCCTGCGCACCGGCGACCTCAGCGTGGCCTGGATGGCCGAGGAGTCCCAACGGCTGTCGAATATCATCACCGCCGAGAGCGGACAGCGCCTGGCCGCCGCCGGCGGGCGGGTGCTCCCCGATGTTTTTGGCAGCGTGCCGGGTCTTGATTGGGATCATCTGGCCAAGGAGTTCTTGCGTCCCTAGCGTCAGCCGGGCCCCGGAAACTCCGGGACCCGGCTCGACGCCTGCTCCAGCAGCCTCTTGCGCGAGGCTATCCGCGCCTGGCAGGCCGGGCAAGGCTCCGCGGCCAGCCGGTCCAGTTCCTCCAGGTCAGTGACGGAGCGCATGACGCAGCCGGGTCTGTGGCAGTGGGTCAAGGCCAGGAGATGGGCCATCTCGTGCAAGGTAATCTTGGCCAGACGCTCCAGGGCCAGTGCCCGCGGGGCCGCTCCGCCCTCGGAAAAGAATTGCAACCGGTGCAAGGAAACCACGGCCGCGCAGCCTCCCAGTTGGGCCTGTCCGTAGACATGGCTCACGAAAGACAGGCATAGGTCATGGGCGGTGAGGCCGAGCCTTAGGCGGCAAGCCGGCGTTCCTTGGGCCAGGCGCGCCAGTATGGCCTCCGCGTCGTATTGGCCGCGCAGGGGCAGCAGGGCGTAGTCAGGCTCCGGCCAGGAGGGCATGACCAGGGCCTCTAGCCTGAGGAGCGCCTGCACATTGCCCGCCGCCACGGCCACCGCGGTTTGGCTCACCTTGCCCAGCGGTATCACCTCTACGGACAGGGCGGGAAGGCCGCAGGCTTGCTCGTCCATGCCGATGACCCTGTTGGTAGGAATGGTCCCAAGCCCTCCGGCCTGACGCCCCGCGGCGTAGCCCATCAGGGCGCCCGCAGGCCGGCCTTTTTTATCTTGCGGCGCAGGGTGGAGCGGTCAATGGCCAACGCCTGGGCCGTGCGGGTCAGGTCCCAGGAGTGGGCCGCCAGGGCTCGGCTGATGTGGGCCAGTTCTACTTCCGCCAAGGACTGGCCTAAGATGTGCCCCTCCGGGGCAGGGTTAAGGAAGGTAAGCTTATCCGGGCCAAGGCTACCTCCTTGGGACACGATCATGGCTCGCTCAATGACGTTGCGCAACTCGCGGACGTTGCCCGGCCAGTGATAGGCCGTCAGTTCCCGGCAGGCCCTGGCTTCCAGGCGAGGGTGGGGCTTGCCGGCCTGACTGGCGTAGAATTCCATGAAATGCTCGGCCAGGGGGATTATGTCCTCCCGCCTGTCACGCAAGGGCGGCAGGCGGATGGAAAGCACCTTGATGCGGTAGTAGAAATCCTGGCGGAACAGTTCGCGGGAGATCAGGTCTTCCAGGTTGCGGTGGGTGGCGCAGATCAGGCGAAAGTCGCTGCGCTGGGGATGGCTCCCGCCCAGGCGCTGAAACTGCTTGTCATCCAGCACGCGCAGCAAGGCTACCTGCATTTTTTGCGAGATGTCTCCCACCTCGTCCAGAAAAAGCGTCCCTCCATCGGCGACCTCCAGCCGGCCGCGGCGGGCCTTGACCGCGCCGGTGAAGGCCCCGCGTTCGTGGCCGAACAGGTCGCTCTCCAGCAGGGTCTCGGTAAGGGCACCGCAATTGACGGCCACGAAAGGAGCGTAGGCCCTGGGGCCGTAGTTGTGGATGGCCCGGGCCACAAGCTCCTTGCCGGTACCGGTTTCGCCCGTGACCAATACCGGAGCCTCGGCGGCGGCCGCCTCCTCGATCCGGTCGAAGACCTCCAGCATGGCCTGGGAGCGGCCGATCAGGCCTTGAAACACTGAGCACTGCCCCTGGGCCAGGCTCTCGCGCATGAACTGGTTCTCGCGAAGGTGAGCCATCTGGCGGCCCATTTTCTCCAGGAGCAATATAAGGTGTTCGGGGTCGAAGGGTTTGAGCAGATAGTCGCTGGCGCCGGCCTTCATGGCCTCCACGGAGGATTCGATGGAACCGTAGGCCGTGATTATTATCACCAGAGTATCTGGATATTCCTCCTTCATGCGGCGCAGCAGTTCCAGGCCGTCCATGCCTGGCATCTTGATATCCACCAGCGCCAGGTCACACTCCTGCTCGCCCAGCCGCCTCAGGGCCTCGGTGGCGTCCGCGGCCGTGGCGACTTGGTGCCCGTCCTGGCGCAGCCATGCCGCCAGGGACTCGCGGATGGCCAATTCGTCGTCAACCACCAGTATCTTCAG
>JAKAGJ010000221.1 GCA_021815655.1 Deltaproteobacteria bacterium
CCCCACCACCGTCCCGGCCCGGTCGCGCACCACGTTGCAGTTGACCAGGATGCCCAGGCGGGCGCCGTCCTTGTCCAGGATGCGCACGTCCTGGTCGATGCGGGTCACGCCGCTTTCCAGGGTGGTGCGCAGGGGGCACCCGGACTGGCAGAGGTCGGAGCGGAAGACCTCCCAGCAATGGCGGCCCAGCACCTCCTCGCGGCGGTAGCCGGTGATCTGGCCGGCGGCCTGGTTGAAGGAGGTGATGCGCCAGCGGGTGTTTATGGTGAACATGCCCTCGGCCAGGCTCTCGAAGAGGGTCTGGTAGCCCAGGCGGGGCAGGGCGGGCAGCTCGTCATCGTCCAGGCCGGCCTCGGGCATCGGCGCGAAATCCTCGTCGCGGAAGTTGAGCACCGCGCCGATGATCTGATTGCCTCGGCCGTGGACGGGGTTGACCGAGAAGAGGCAGGCGAAGTCCTGGCCCAGGCGGTCCACGGCCCGGCAGTTCTGGCCCTGCACGGGCTCTCCGGCCAGGGCCGCGTCCAGGGCGGACTGTGCCTCGGCCAGGGAGGGGCCGGCAAATAACCGCCCCAGTTCGAAGGGCTCGCCCGGGCTCAACTCCTCGCCCAGGATGCTGCGGGCGGTCTGGTTGCTGCCCATCACCCGGCCGGCGCGGTCCAGAACGATAACACCCTCTCCGGCCGGGGCCAGGGCCTTGCGCAGGGGCGTGGAGACCTCGCTGGGCGGCAGGGAGCTGGGCATGCATTCTTCTCCGCGGGGGGCCACGCTCCCCAAGATAACAAAAAGCGCGGAGAAGGCAAGGCGCGCCACCGGAGGCGGCGAGCCGCCCGTGCTAGACCGGGCTGCCCAATATGCGCGAGGCCTCCTCGTCGCTCAGGAACGAGGAGATGTTCCAGCAGTGGGACCGCAAGTCCTTCTCGCTCAGGCCGGGCGTGAGCAGGACGCCGGCGTTATCCAGGCCCCGCGACTTGACCAGGGAGGCCAGCTCCCGTAGGTGGGGGATCACCCGCTCACCCCCCGGGGCGTGCGCCAGGCCATAGGCCTTGCATAAAGAGTTGACCCTGGCCACCGAGCAACGCTTGCAGGTCCGATCAGGTTCCATGCGGCCACCCCCTTACCGATCTGCTTGGATTGATCACCCCGTGTTATGGGTGGTGGGTAGGCCTTGATGATAAATGAAAACCCCTCCAAAAACCAGAGCCATCATGGGATAACTAGTGATGGCCGCCGGCCGAGGCCCGGCCTACCTGGCCTGGGGGATGTCCAGGCCGTAGGCGTTTTTCTGGATGATGGTGTTGCCCAGGGTCTGCACGGCCGTCTCCGGGGTGTGGCGCTGGAACCAGTTGCCCTCCACCACCGCCGTCTCCACCGGCACGCCGCGGATGCCCACGGCGTAGGGGAAGTCACACATAACGGTGTTGTGCATGATCTTGAGCCAGCCGCCGGCGATGTTGGTCTTGTCCCCCCGGTCGGCCCCGCCATGCATGTCGATGGGTGAGCTGAGGGTGTCACCCAGGATCAGGTTGTTGTCGGCCTGATAGCCGCTGTCGGGCGGCCCCGAGCCGGTGATGGAGTGGCGGTTCCAGTTGAAGATGTTGTGGGAGACGCGGGCCATGGCGTGGGCCATGCTCACGCCATAGCCCAGGGCGTCGCGCTGGCAGTGATGGATGTAGCAGTGATGCACGTGGTGGTCGCGGCCGCGCTTGAGGTGCACGCCGCTCCAGTTGAAGCCGGCTATCTCGCAGTTGTCCACCTCCAGGCGGTCGGCCATGGCGATGATCCCGATGGAGGGCGGGAACTTCCAATAGTACTTCAGCCCCCGGCTTTTCCGGTCGGCATAGGCGTATCTGGTGAACTCCTGGCGGCGCTTGGGATCGGGCCCGCGCAGGCGCAGGCCGGCGATGCGCGCGTTCGCGCCCTGGACCCTGATCAGCGGCTTGGTCTGGAAGGCGTCGCTGAAGATCAGGCCCCCTGGCGAGCCCTGGTGGCCGCGGTCGCTGGCCAGGGTCACCCCGGCCGGCACCGTCAGCACCAGCCCCTCCACGATCACCCGCTCGGTGCAGTCGATCTCGGCCCCGGGCTCCACGAAGACCACTTGGCCGGGCTGGGCCTTGTCCAAGGCCGCCAGCAGGTCTTCCAAGGTGGAGACCTGGTAGTCCCCGCTGGTGATGATGTCCCGATAGCCCCCGCCGCCGCCCAGGGGGCCGCGCTCGTCGGCCTGGGCGCCGTAGGACCTGCCCCCAATCTCCACCCAGGTCTTATCCGGCGCCTTGAGCTGGCCGAACATCTGGAATCCCTCGCTCAGGCGGGCCGGGGCGTCCAGAATGCCGGCCCTGGTGGCATCGGACGGCAAGGGGGGGCAGGGGGGCTGGCCGGCGCAGGCGGCCACAAGCGGCAGCCACGCCAGCAGCAGGGTCAAGGCGCTGAATGGTCCGCGTCTCATGACGACGCCTCCAGGGCGCGCGCCCGGTCCCATGGGGTCTACCGGCGCGCGGCCAGTTGGTTGACGTACAGGTGCACCTCCGTGCCATAGGGCGCGGTCTCGCCGGCGGACGGGGACTGCTGGCGCACCAAGCCGTCCATGGCCGGCTCGGCGGTGGGCACCAGGTGGAACACCGGCCGCAGCCCAGCCAGCAGCAGGGCCCTCTCGGCCTCGGCCCCGGGCAGGGTGGCCGCGCGGGGCACGGTCTTCCACCATTTGGGCATGCCGGCCAGGGGGTTTTGCAGGGCGTGCACCTTGATATTCACGCCGGGCGGCACGGGCTTGCCCGGCGGGGGATGGACGGAGAAGACCTGGTTGGGTGGGCTGCCAAAGGCCGGCCCGTGCATTATCACTTCATATTTCAGGTTCAGGCCCCGCAAGACCTGCTCGGCATAGACCAGGGGCTTGCCGTGGATGTCGGGCACCTTGGGCAGGTTGTCCCCTTGCGCCTGGCCGGGCGGAGCGGCCACGGGCCCAGGCACGGGCTTCGGGGAGGGCGGGTTGGCCAGGGCCCGCAGCAGGCCCTCGATCTGGCCGTCCTGCCGGCCGACGTCCGGAGGGGCGGGGAGGGCCGTTTGGCTGGCGGAGGTGGCATCGGCCAGGGTGGGAGGTGTCGCGCGGTCCGTCCGCCAGTGGCTCGCCCCCCATGTCCCGGCCGCCAGCAGGGCCAGGCCCAGGCCGGCCGCGGCCAGGAGGGGCCAGCGCCTGGCGGGGCCCAGCCAGAAGCGCCGCCGGCAATCACGGCAGCGATAGGGGCGGGCCTGGAAAAACCAGGAGCGCAGGTTTTCGACCAGTCCCCGGCGCCGCGAGGCGCGCACTTCCCGGGAGCCGCAATGGGGACAAGCATGCGAGTGGCTCATAAGTGACCCCAGGCGCCGGCGGGGGCCGGCGCGGCCATGGACGAGGTCGGGGACGAACGCCGATCCCACGGTGGACCGGAGCCCCCATTGTTCCCCCGCCGGGGCGCGGTGGTCAAGGGGTGGCCGGGGCCGGCCCCAGGGCCGGTGGGTCCTGGCGGCAGGTGAAGGCCCACAGGGACTGCCGCTTGCTTGCGAAGACCTTGGTCAGACAGCGCCCGGAGAAGCCGGGGTCCAGGAAAATCCTGTATTCCAAGGGCCACCTGGCGGGGTCGGACGGCACGGCCCGGTCGATGTAGTCGCCGTTGACAAAGACATGGGTGATGCCAGCCCGGCGCCACAGGGCGGCCAGTTCATCGCCGTTCCGGAATTTGTCATGCATGAATTCGCCGTCCAGCATGCGCGAGTCATAAAAGGGGCGGCGCACGTAGTAGCCGTTGCCCAGGAACAGGGCGGCCACCCGCGTATCACCGGGCAGCCGGTTGATGAAGGCGGTGAGGCTGGGGTCGGGGCAGGACAGGCAGCGCTCCAGCGCCCCCCTCTAGGCCGTGGACCGATCCACCAGACCGGCCAGGTACCTGAGCCGGGTGGTGTCGGCGGCCAGTCCGCGGAACTGCACGGCCAGGGCGGTCAGCCCAAAGGCCGCCAGCAATAGGCCCAGGCAGACCGCCAGCCAGCGCCGCCGGTGGGCTAGCCCGGCGTACACCCAGGCCGCGCACAGGCTGAGCACGCCCAGGACCGGCAGGAGATTCCGCGGCCGCTGCACGCCGGCATACCAGGCCAGGTAGATGGGCAGGGCCAGGCACAGGGACAGCTTGATGAAACGCGGCAGGGGCCTGAGCAGGACCAGCCCGACCAGGGGCGCCAGCACCAGGGGGCCCACCGGCTGGCCGTAGTGCATGGCGATGAAGCCCACCGAGGTGTCCCAAAGGATGGTGAGCAGGCCCAGGGGGCCCGAGACATGGCGGATGGGCATGCTGGCGGGCAGGCCGAACAGGGGGTTGAGTATGGGATGGAAGGGGTTGCCCGTTTCCAGGAAGCTTTTCAGCAGCCAGGGCGCCGAAAGCAGGGCCACCGGCAGGGCGTAGGTCGCAAGGCGGCGCAGGGCCTGCCCCGCGCCCTCGCGTCGACTGCCGAGGAGGATGGCCGCCGCCAGGACCGCCGCGTTGGGCCCCGCGCTGTAGATGGTGCCCAGGGCCAGGCCGCTGAGCAGGCCGCCCAGCAGGAGCCAGCCGTTGCGGCGCGGCGTCTCCAACCACCAGCGGGCCAGGCAATAGTAGGCGCCAAGCTCGAAGAAGGTCCAGCCCAGATTCACCTTGGTGGAGGGCAGCAGCCGGAGCACGCAGGGCATGCCGACGAACAGGAATACGGCCAGCAGGGCGGTTTGGTCCGACAGCCAGCGCCGGCCCAGGGCATAGAGCATCAGCCCGGCCGCAGCCAGCATGGCCCAGCCTACCAGGGCCTGGGCCAGCTCGTCCCCCACCAGGGCCAGGGACAGGACCGAGAGCATCTGCATGTTGAGCGGCAGGGCGGAATGCACCGAGAAGGGCAGGAAGACTATGCGTCCGGCGTCCAGGTATTGCCGGGGCACGAAGAGATAGGAGTGGAGGGTGTCGCCCTCATAGGGCGGTCCCAGGGAGGAGCCCAGCAGGACCAGGCCTAAGCCGGCCAGGAGGGCCAGCAGGAACCAGCGGGGCAGGGGGGCCC
>JAKAGJ010000222.1 GCA_021815655.1 Deltaproteobacteria bacterium
CTCCCCGCTGGCGGCGGTCCGCACCTGGTAGCCCATATTACCCAGGAACTTGGCGCCCAGGTCGCGCAGGGCCTCTTCATCATCCACCAGCAGGATGCGTTCGCTGCCCGCCAAGAGCCGCTGGGGTGGGCTGATCTCCGGGGCGGGGGCCGGCGGCTGGGCCTGATGCACTGGCAGATATATCTTGAAGGCGGTGCCCAGGCCCGGCTCGCTGTAGCAATACACCTGGCCGCCATGACCCTTGACGATGCCGTAGACCGTCGAGAGCCCCAGCCCCGTGCCCTTGCCCACCCCCTTGGTGGTGAAAAAGGGATCGAAGATGTGTTCCAGGACCCGAGGCTCCATGCCCTGCCCGGTATCCGAAACCATCAGCAGCACATGGCGGCCAGGCAGGACCTCCAGGTGCTGGCGGCTGTACTCCTGGCTCAGGTCCACGTTCTGGGTTTCGATGACCAGGCGCCCACCCTCGAGCATGGCGTCGGCGGCGTTGGTGGCCAGGTTCAGGATGACCTGCTCCATCTGGCCGGGGTCGCCATTGACCGGTTGCAGGTCCGGGGCCAGGTGGGTTTCAATGGCGATCATCTTGGGCAGGGAATGCTCCAGCATGCGCAGGGTCTGCTGGACCAGCTTGTTCAGGCTCAACGGGCGCAACTGGGCCTCGCCCTTGCGGCCAAAGGTGAGTATCTGCCGCACCAGATTGCGCGCCCGTTGGGCCGCTTCAAGCACCTGGGCCAACTCCCGGACGTTGGAGCGCCCTTCACGGGCCAGGTCCTGGGCCAGTTCGCCGTAGCCCATGATGGCCGCCAGGATGTTGTTGAAGTCGTGGGCGATGCCCCCGGCCAGGGTGCCGATGGCCTCCATCTTCTGGGCCTGGCGCAACTGGGCCTCCAGGGCGTCCTTGGCCTTCTCGGCCTGCTGGCGCAGGGTGATGTCCTGCACCGTGGCCATGCGGTAGGCCGGGTTGCCCTGGGCATCGCGCACGCTCACCAGGTCCACCTGCACCGGCAACAGGGACCCATCGGCACGCCGCATGCGGGTTTCATATTGCACCTGCCCCAGGCGGTCTACTTCCGCGATGTATTGGCCCAGGCGCCCATGCTCCTCGGGATCGTAGACCGACAGGATTGGGCGGCCGACCATCTCCTCCACGGGATAGCCCAGCATGCGGGCCAAGGCCGGGTTGCAGGCCAGGAAGGTGTTGTTGGCCGGCAGGCCGATGGCCATGCCGTGAGCGCAGTACTGGAAGGCGTCGGCCCACAGGCGAAGCTCGGCCTGGGCCTTCTTGATGTCTTCAATGTCTCTGGTGATGGACAGCACGCAGGGCTGGCCGTCCAGGCTGAGCACCACCGCCGACATCAGTCCCACCCGCACTCCGCCGCCCTTGAGCTGGAACTTGGCCTCCAGGTTGGCTACCTTGCCGGTGCGCAGCAGGCTCTCAGCCAGGCGTTGGCGGTCGGCCGGGTCCTGCCAGATGTTCAGATCCAGGGAGGTGTGACCGATCACCTCTTGGCGGGTGTAGCCGGTCAGGGCCAGGAAGCCGTCGTTGACGTCCAGGTAGAGGCCGTCGCTCAGGCGGTTGATGTTGATGGCGTCGGGGCTGGTCTTGAAGGCCAGGCGGAACTTCTCCTCGCTCTCCCGCAAGGCCCTTTCGGCGCGCCGGCGCTCGGTGATGTCGTGAAATACCAGCACCACGCCTATGACCGAGCCCTGGCCATCCCGGATGGGCGCGCCGCTGAGGACGATGGGAAGCTCGCCATTGTTGGCGGTGGCCAGCAAGGCCGAGCGCGGCAAGACCTGGCCGCTCCCACCTTGCAGCATGGCCTGTATGCGCCCCAGCAGAGGCTGGCGGTCGGCCTCGTCCAGCAGGGTCAAGACCTCCTCCAGGGGCCGCCCCCAGGCTTGGGCGGCTGATTGGCCGCTAAGGCGCTCGGCCTCACTGTTGACGAAGGTTACGCGTCCCTGGCCGTCGATGGTCACCAGGGCCTCTGACAGGCTGGCCAGGGTGGCGGCTTGCAGTTGCTGACTGGCCGTCGTCCGGGAACGTAAACGGTGCAAGGCTTCGTTGAGCGCGCTTATCAAGACACCGCAAACCACCAGCGTCAGCCACTGAATCAGCTCGTGGGGCTTGTCAACCAGCGAGGTGGCGGCCTGGGGCAAAAAAAAATAGGCCACGCTCGCCGCCGCCAGCGTGGTGGAGAGCAGCCCCGGCCACAGGCCACCCAAGTGGGCGCTGACGATTATGGGAAAGACAAACAGGATCAGCAGAGGTCGGTCTCCGTAGGCTACCCCCAGGGCCGTGCGCAACAGGAGTGTGGCCGTGGTGAGAACCACGGCCAGGGCGTAGGGCACCCACCCGGGCAGGCGCCGCCAACCAGGCGCCAGGCCGGCTTGGCCGCCCATGGCCGGCTCGAGGTCATCCCTCCCCGGGTGGGCGCCGGCCCTTTTGCCAAACTGGGCGGGCATGTATGTGACTCCCTATGATGTGCTTGGCTGATCTATGGATTTTAATTGTACCTTATGGCACATGCCCCTGGAAGCTCTAAGAGGTGGACCCCGTCAGTCGGACAGCCATTTAATTGTGGACGGCGCGCCCGGCACGATGGAGGGAGTCACCGAGAAGATCAAGACGAAGATCAACCGGTTTTCGGCGTAATTCAAGGCCGAGGGCGCGCCCAGTTCGAGGAATAGCCCTTAGATATAGCCCCCCGGCCTGGCCCGCACCGTACCTGCCCTGGACGCTCGACCAACAGATTCAGGCGGCGGGGGCCGCGGGGTCGCTTTTGTTCATGGTGGACACTTCCGGCGGGTAAAGGACTGGCACCTGAAACCGGAGGCATGATAGCATTATTCAGAGTAGAGTCCAGCAGGCAGGTTAGCCTTGGCCTTCCCTGGGTTGCGGTAAAGGAGTTTAGTGGCCGTTGTTATCGGTGTGGCGTCACGAGGATGGCAGTGCTGGACAGGGCTTTTCGATAGAGGACTTGCAAGGGTGGCCGGGGAAATGATTCCGATATCACTCTGGTCCTTGGCATAAGTTTGACTATGGCTTCGATGCTTTCAAAAAACTTTGCAACACTTCTCTTGAGGCAAGGAATGCTCACCGCCGGCCCGTGCCGGTGAAGCTGTGGGCATCCATACTCCTTTAGGATGGAGAAGCGGTGGGTAGCGTAGGCTTTTTCTACAACCTGAGCGAAGGTAAAAGGCGCAGGAGGCTCAGGCAGTGAAGGATGCCCCCCGTAAGTCCTGGATATGGCTGGGGTGATTATGCACCATTTGGCTCAGCCACCACAGGTATTGGTCAACAACGCCAAGCTTATCTTTGGATGAGATATCCCAGGACCATCCCACTCGCGTGAGTGTGGAGGATATTCCACGATGGGCCTCAATGTCAGCCTGAGCCTTCAGCCCAACCCATGAACCACGGGCCCCGCCATATGCCTCTGGGGGTCATGACGATTGCCTTGTTGCTGTTGGGGCTGCTGGCCACGGGCGTATCCGCGGCACCCCCCAAGCTGACCGTCGCTGTTGGTTCCGATAGCGTGCCCTTTTATTTCCAGGACGAGCGCGGCCTGCCCCAGGGCCTCGTGGTGGATTTGTGGAAGCTCTGGTCGCAAAAAACCGGGACGCCAGTGGAGTTCAAGTCGGTGCCCTTCGGGCAGACCCTGACCTTGGTGGAGCAGGGACAGGCCGATGTGCACGCCGGCTGCTTCAAGAGCGAACAACGGCAGGAGTACCTTGATTTCGTGGTACCGGTTTGCACCGTGCAGACCAACCTTTTCGTGCACCAGAACATTTTCGGCGTCAAGAGCGTGGAGGATCTGCGCGGCTTCCGGGTGGGCGTGATCGCCGGAGACTATGCCCTGGAGTACCTGGAAGGCAAGCTGCCCCCGTCGTCTTTGGCCATATATCCTGACAACAAGGCCCTGTTCCAGGCCATAGCCCGGGGCGAGGTCCTCATCTTTATCAAGGACACGGCCATCGCCTTGGACCAGCTTGCCAAGCTGGGCATCCTCAACCGTTTCCGCTTCGATATCGAGCGGCCCCTCTACCAGCGCCAATGGTACGCCGCCGTGCGGCGGGGCAACCAGCGACTGGCCGAGCTGGTGCGCCAGGGCATGGATCAGATCACCCCCGAGGAAAGGGCGGCCCTGGAGTTGCGCTGGGTCAATAGCGCCACCGTCAAGACCAAGGATCGACTGGTCATCGCCTGCTCCAAGGGTAATGCGCCCTTCACCTTCCTCACCCCTTCGGCCCGGCCGGCGGGGCTATTGGTGGACATCTGGCGGCTCTGGGCGCAAAAAACCAACCGCAAGATCGAGTTCCGCTTTGGAGACTGGTCCGGCTCCCTGCGAGACGTGGAGCTTGGCCAGGCCGATATCCACTCGGGCCTGTACCAGACCGACCAGCGTGCATCTTCGCTGAATTTTTCCTCGCCCTTCTATGGTGCCCAAGCTGGTGTCTTTTATAACCCCAAGCATATGCGGCTTTCGCGGTTCCAGGACTTGGCCGGCCAGCAGGTGGGGGTGGTGGCGGGGTCTTTTCTGGAGCAGCACCTGCGCGCCAGTGTTCCCGATATTCAGCTTCAGACTTTCTCCGATAGCGATGCCATGATCCGCGCGGCGGTGGATGGCAAGGTGCACGCCTTCGCGGCCGAGAGCGCAGTGGCCATCAACTGCTTGGAGCACCTGGGCGAACGTGGTTCTTTCCTGCGCCTGGCGGGGTGGCAGATAAAGAACCCCATCGCCGCCGCTGTGGCCAAGGGCAACTCGGAGTTGCTGTCCTTGATAGAGGCCGGCTTTAGGGCCATCAGCCCCCAGGACCTGGCCCAGATCGAAAAGCGCTGGATAAGCGCTCCGGAGTTGCAATACCTGGGCGAAGACCTGTTGCGTCCCCAGTTGAGCCCCTCGGAGAAGGCCTGGCTGGAGGACCACAAGGTGGTCATCTTGGGTGTTGCGCAGGATTACCCTCCACTGGATTTCGTCTCCGCCCAGGGGATTCATCAGGGATTGGCGGCGGAATACCTGCGTCTGTTGGAAAA
>JAKAGJ010000223.1 GCA_021815655.1 Deltaproteobacteria bacterium
GGGCGGTGAGCACGCTGAAGTTGGTGACCCGGCGGCTGTGCTGACGGGTGTAGGGGTCCTTGGCCTCCATGGCGTTGACCAGCGCCCCCAGGGTGGAGTGCAGGTTGTTGACCATGGCCTCGTACAGGGCGATGTTCTCGATGGACAACGCGGCCTTGTCCAGCAAAAAGCGGGTGAGGAAGATGTCCTCGCCCTTGAAGGGCAGGCCCCCCTGCTTGTCGGCCACCAGCATAACCCCGAAGACCTCCTCGCGGATCTTGATGGGCAGGCAGAGGTAATCGCCCCGGCAAGGCAGCACCGAGGCCAGCGCCAGGTCCATGCCCGGCCGCCCCAGCATGGGCTGGGCCTCGGCGGCCACCTTGCCGCAGACGCCCTGGCCGTGCAGGCCGGCGATGCGCCCCACGGCCTGGGGACCAAAGCCCTGCTCGGCGATGATCAAGAGCTGGGAGTTGGCGCGGTCGGAGAGGATAACCGCCGCCTTCTCAACCTCCAGGTATTTCACCGCCAGGTCGGCCATGCCCTGGTAGATGTCCTCGGAGGTTTGCAGGCGGTCCATGGACTCGGATATCTGGTGCAGGATGTTCTGCTCGCGCACCCGGCGGCTCAGTTCCAGGTTGAGCTTCTCGATCTTTTCCTGGTGCTTGACCCTCTCGCCCAGGCGCAGGTTCTCGCTTAGCAGACGGTGCTCGCGCACCACCCGCTCCAGGGTGACCTTGACCTGGCTGAGGTTGAAGGGCTTGATGAGAAAATCGCTGGCCCCCTGGCGCATGGTGTCGATGGCCGCGTCCAGGGATGGAAAGCCGGTCATGATGACCACCGGCAGGTAGGGGTCGATCTCCCGCAGGCGGGCAAGCAGCTCCACGCCGCTCATGCCGGGCATCTTGAGGTCCAGGAAGGCGCAGTCAAAGGCGTCGGAGGCGAACTGGGCCACGGCCTCCTCGCCGTTGGCCGCCGTGACCACATGGTGGTTGTTGATGGCCACCAGGTACTCGCTCAAGGCCTCGCGGATGTACTGCTCGTCGTCCACCAACAGGATACGCAGGCGCTCGGGCCGGCCCACCCAATCCTCTTTGGTGTCCTGCAAGGGTTCCAAGTGGCCTTCTCAAGCGATATCGTGTAATTGGCAGGCCGGGGACCAACCGGGCCCCCATATGGCAAACACCTCCCCGCGATGCCACGGCCCCTAGGCCGCGAACATCGCTTGGCTAGTGGATTCTAGCATATCCCCTGGCACGGGGCCAAGGGCTGTGCCTAGCTTGGGCGGAATACGCTTAAACCGGCGCGGGGCGCCAGGCGCGGCTAGACCAGGGAGCCCAGCAGACCACCGCGGCCGCCCTGCGCCAGATTTTCGGCGATCTTCAACACCGCCTCGGGGGGCGTCTGGCGCAGCAGTTGCTTGCCATCCGAGCTGTAGATGCGCACCACCTCGCTGCCGGTCCGCTCGTCGCGGCTTACCTCGAACTTGAGGTCGTAGTGCACGGCCAGGGCCGCCAGGGCCTCGTCAAGCGCCTGCTTGCTCACCGGCGAGCTGGTCTGGGCGCTGCTGGAGGGCTGACTGGCCGCCTTCTGGCTGGGGTGGTCGCCGCGGGCGCGGGGTGCGCCGGCCGGCTCCGCTGACAGGGGCATGCTGATCGTGCTTACGTCCATGTTGGGCCTCCCTGGTCCGGCTCGGACCGCCGAGGCGGGCTCCAATCCCTGGTACCCTGGGTCTGTGGCGCGGCGGCCGAGGCGCTGCCGCCGCTGCTTGCCTGACATTTCGCCGCCTCAATCTATTTATCGGAGGCCAAGAGCAAAAACTTTAGGGGTTTGTTGGAGACTGTGAAATTAATGGCGCCCTCGGGGCCGGGCGCCCCCAAGTGTGGCGCCAACCTCACCCTGGCCGGCGGCGCGCCCGGAGGCTATAATGCAAACCACCACAGCGCCCCGGCCATGGCCGGCGGCCCCCAGGCCCAGGGAAGGACAGACCCCATGGATATCACACCCACCGCCCAGGAAAAAGCCCGGCTGCAAGAGGTCTGGCAGGACCAAACCCCGAGCCAGGCCGCGCCCTTGGACCTGACTCGCCCGGCCCTGTGCCGGGGCTCTCGCCCAGCCGCGGAGCCCCAGGTGGCCCAGGCCCTGGCCGACCTCTTGGGCTGGCCCCAGTGGGTGCGGCTCTATGCCAAGCCCTCCCTGGCCGTGGTGGCGGCCAGCCGGCTGGCCCGTTCGCGGGGCATGGCCGGCGGCGTGCTGTGGGCGGCCCCGGGCACGGGGCGCCCCTTCGACCCCCCCAGCGGCGATCCCGGCCTGGTCATGCTGCGTTGCGACTGGGCCCCCGACGCCCAGAGCGTGGCCCAGGCCCAGCACGTGGCCCGGGCGCAGGGGCTGATGCTGGTGCTGGACGAATCCTGCACCGGCCTGCGCCTGGGGCCGGGCGGAGCGGCCCAGTATTACGGGCTCGGCCCCGACTTGGCCCTCTACGGCCCCCCCCTGGCCGGCGGCCGCGACTTCGCGGCCCTGGTGGGCCTGGGCGAGGCCCCGCCCCAGCCAGGCAAGCCGCCCTCGGACGAGGCCCTGGCGGCGGCCGCCGCCACCTTGGAGGCCGTGGCCCAGCCCGCCTGGCGCCAGCGCATCGAGGACTGGGGCCGGGCCTTGATCCTGGGGCTTAACTATTTCGCCGCCCGTTGCGGTCTGGATGAGCAGATCGCCTGGGAAGGCCCGCCGGTGCTGCCGCGGCTAAAGGGCAAGCGTCTGTGGGCCTTCATCGAGCTGGCCCGCGAGGAGGGGCTCTTGCTGGAGCCCCTGGTGTTCCTGGACCCCGAGCAGGACCCCAGCCAGGCGCCGCAGCGTTTGTGGAGTCGCCTGTGCCGGGCCTGCCAGCGCCTCAAGGTCTTGCCCCAGGGCGAGAAGGCCCCGGCGGGCTGGGCCGAGGCCCACGGCGCGGGCAAGTGCGCCACGCTGGAGGAGGCCTGGCGGGCCATCGAATCCTAGAAGCGGCCTGACCCCAGGCTGGCTTTGACCTTAGGCAACCCGGAGGTGAACGGTGTCTGTTAAGCGTCTATTATCCCTGTTGATATTAAGCGTGGCCCTGATCCTGTCCACCGGCTTGGCCCTGGCCGCCGAGGAGCCGCCCACGGTCACGGCCCAGGTGCTGCACAGCCGCGCCGCCTACGCCCAGGGCGCATCCTACCCCCTGGTCATAAGCTTCAGCATCCGTCCCGGCTTTCACATCAACGCCCAGCGCCCCACCGAGCCCGACAGCTACCCCACCAGCCTGGCCTGGCAGCCGGCCCCGGAGTTCAGCTTCGAGCCGGCGGTCTTTCCCTCCCCTCACGCCTACAAGCCCAGCTTCAGCGACAAGCCCATTGAGGTGCTGGATGGCAGCGTGGCGGTGCGCGCCACTTTCAAGGTGGCGGCCAATGCCACCCCCGGCCCCCACCTGGTCAAGGCCAAGCTGCAATTCCAGGCCTGCGACGACCAGTCCTGCCTGATGCCCGAGACCCTGGAAGTGCCGGTGACCATCACTGTGGCCCCGGCGGGCAAGCCCGGCCAGCCGCTGAACCCCCAGGCCTTCAAGTAGGCGGCCTAGGCCAGAGCCCACAGCAACTTATCCACATTATTGTATTTGTCTAAACAGCAACAAGACGGGCGGGGATAAACCCCGCCCGTCTTGTTTAATCACAGCCACCCAGGCTTGATCCAAGCCTGGCAGCGGGAGGCTAGTCGTCGTTCAGCCGGCGTTGCACCAACCTGGTGACCAGCACCCCCAGGGCCACCACGGCCAGCAGCAAGAGCCCCACCATTTGCAGGCCCCGCGCCGCCCCCAGGTGACCCACGATCCAGCCGCCGAAGAAGTAGCCCAGACAACTGAAGCACAAGGTCCAACTCAGGGCCGAAACCAGGTTGAGCAACAGGAAGCGCCAGGGGCTCACCCCCGAGGTGCCGCAGGCCAGGGGCACCACCATGCGCAGGCCGTAGAGAAAGCGCGAGGAGAGCATCAGGGCCACGGCGTGACGCCGCACCAGGCCCCGGGCCGCCACCACCTTGCGCGCCAGGCCCCAGGGCCGGGCCAACAGCCGGGCACCCCGAAAGTAGCCCAAGAAAAAGAAAAGGTTATCTCCGGCGAAGGCCCCGGACAGGGCCGCCAGGGCCGTGTACCAGGGGTCCAAGAGCCCATGACGGGCGGCCACCCCGCCCAGGATGAAGAAGACCTCGCCCTCCAGGAAGGTACCCAGGAAGAGGGCCAGGTAGCCATAGGTGGCGATGGCCTGCTGTATCTGCGCGGTATCCATGGTTGCTTGTCCGGACTGGGGTCACGGGGGCGGCTTTGGCCTAAAATTATACCCCCCGCCAGTGCCCCGCGCCCCGCCCTGGCAGCCGGACCGGGGCGGACTTATAGTCTGGCAAGGGAGATGTAACTTGACCACCACCGGCCAGAAAAAGCACGCCTGCCCCGACTGCCGCGAGTGCCAGAACTGCTCGCCGGCCCGCTGTCATCTGTGCCGTGGCCAGGGCGCCCAGGAGGGCGAACGCCGCTTCGCCGGGCTGTCCATGGCCCAGCAAATAGCCCTCTTCGAGGCCGTGAACCGGGGGGAGCAGCCCGAGGGCTCATACCAGGGGCCGGCCCAATCCATCCTGCTGAGCCTCCCCGAGGCCTAGTCCATGCCCAGATAGGCCCTCTGCACGCGGCCGTCGGCGCCCAGATCCTGGCCGCTGCCCGAGAGCACCACCCGCCCCACCTCCAGCACGTAGCCCCGGTGGGCGATAGCCAGGGCCGCGGCGGCGTTCTGCTCGATCAAGAGCACCGTGACCCCCCGCTGATGAATGCGCCGGATAATCTGAAAGACCTCGGCCACCAAGAGGGGGGCCAGGCCCAGGCTGGGCTCGTCCAGCATCAACAGGCTTGGCCTCCCCATCAGCCCCCGGCCCAGGGCCAACATCTGCTGCTCGCCGCCGGAGAGGGTGCCGGCCTGCTGGCGGCGGCGCTCGGCCAGGCGGGGAAAGGTGGCGAAGATCTCCTCCAGGTCCTGCTCCTGCTCCCGTCCCCGGG
>JAKAGJ010000224.1 GCA_021815655.1 Deltaproteobacteria bacterium
CTCTAGGGGTGTGGGGGTAGTGCGACCAAGAGGGCAAAGCGTCTGGACATTACTATTAGCATTTTTCAACGCAATACATATAACATTTCTAATTTACAGTTCATTAATGAAGATATAATATAAGAATTTAGTGAGTCCCCCAGCCTGTCCACGCCTGGGTATGGTATTTGCGGCCGGCGCTGGAGTGGGTGCGCGCGGTCATGGCTTGCCGTATATTTTGGTGCCCCGGCTGGCCTGTGCCCCCGAGGGGGGGAGGCCCTGTAGTGATGGTTCCTAAGATTACCGAGAGTGGCATATGAAGATCGCCGAACTGGCCAAGCGCACCGACGTGCCCAAGCAGACCATACATTACTATATCAGGAACGGCCTGCTGCCCAAGCCCCGCAAGTTGGGCAGCAACTCGGCGGAGTATGACGAAAGCTACGTGGAGCGCATCCGCCTGATCAAGGAGCTGCAAAACGACTTCTTCTTCCCCCTGCCCACCATCAAGAAAATCCTATGGGAACACCGCAGCGCCAGCAAGCATGCCATGCTCAAGATCAAGAGCGAGTTCTTCAAGCCGGTGGACCAATATCTGGGCACCGGCGTGGAGGGCGACGAGGCTTTCGTGGAGGCCACCGGCCTGGCCCCGCGCTGGCTACCGACCCTCAAGGATTGGGGGTTGATTAGCTCCGTTGAGAAGAAGGGTATCCACGTCTACAGCCAAGACGACATCTGCGTGGGCAAGGTCATGGTGAACATGGCCAAGATGGGCATCAACCGGCGGCAGAACTTCAAGCCCGAGGTTACCATGCCCAAGCTGGCCACGGCCATGCAGGAGATCACCAAGACCCTCATCGACGACTTCCAGCGGGCCACCGCCGACCTGAAGCCCACCGAGCGCGAGGACCTGGCCGTGTGTGGCCATGAAATCATGAGCGTGCTCTTCTACCACCTCTACCGCAAATACGTGCGCGAATACACAGCACGTCAGCGCGAGGAGCAGGCCCGCAAGGGAGAGCCCGCCACGCCGCCCCTGCTCTGAGGGGAGATGCGCAACCGGCCAGATCTGACTTGCTATCCTGTAGGGTGGTGGAGATTGGAGCGCCGGCCTTTAGCGCGTCTTGTTGCCGGCCAAGGGCATGGAGCCCGCGGGCACCAGGATCACCTGCCGCTCCGGGTCGGGCACCACCTTGAACACCAGGTCCACCTCCGGGCGGGTGCCGGGGCTGAACAAGGCCCCGAAGCGCTCCCAGAATTGGCGGTCGGTCTTGGCCAGGAACACGTAGTCGAATTTCTCCTCGGCCAGCATATGGGCCCAGGCTTCCTGGGTCAGGGGCTCGGTCCACACGTCGCCGTCGAAGTAGGGCTTGCCCAGGGAGAAATACCACTTGTTGGTGGGGCGGGGGGCGATCTCGTAGCGGATGATGTGGAAGTTGCGCCCCGATGAGTTCTGCCAGATAACGAAGACCTTCTTGTCGATGGGAACGGCCTTCCTCACCACCTCGGTCATGGGCGTGATCAGTGCCCGGTCCTCGCTGGCGTCGCCCTTGGCCAGCCACTTGGGCATGCCCGGCCAGGAGGGGGCCTGGCTGGCCAAAAATATTGTGAACAGGGCCAGGCAGGCCACGAAGACCACCCGCCGCCAACCGCCCAGGCGCTGGTCCTCGGCGGGGTCGCCGGCCTCAGGCAGGGCGAAGCCCCAGGCCAAGAGGACCAGGGGAATCACCATGGTGTTGACGTAGCGGGCGAAGCTGGCCAGGCGCGGCCCCTCGAACTCCGAGAAGGAGAACATGTACAACAACACCAGGCCCACCAGGTAGAAGGCCCCGAAGACCAGCATCAGCACCCAGACGCGCAGCAGACGCCAGCGCCAGGCCGCCCCCCGGTGGCGCAGGAACCCGGCCAATACCAAAAGCCCCCAAAGCCCCAGCCAAGGCACCAGAGCCAGGCCCGGCAGCAGCTGGTCCACGGGCAGCCCCAGGTTCTGTTTGAGCCACACCACCAGGGAGCGCTCCCGCTCCACCAGGTAATTGGACAAGGGCTGGTTGAACAGGGCCTGGTCGAAATTGTGGCGGATCAGCTTCTCTTTGTCCGTCGCGTTGGCGGAGAAGGCTTGGCGGGCGGAGTGCAGGTCTATCTTCTGGGTCTTGAAGGAGGCGCCGATGTCCAGGCTGACCAGGCGATGTTTCCAGGATTGGCTGGCGGCCAGGGGCGCGGCCAGGATCAAGACCAGGGCCAGGGCCGTGACCCAGGGCCGGTTGGGGGCCGGCGGCGGTGGCGCGGTCTCCCGGATATGCACCTTCAGCTCCACCAGGGTCACCAAGGGCGCGGCGGCGGGCTGAGGCTGGGGGGCCGCCGCCGGGACGGAGGCGCGCCGCCGCCAGAGTCCCGCGGCCAGGCTGTTGACCAGCAGCAGGATCACCACCATCCAGGAGAAGAGGGTGCCCGTTGATTTTATCAGGGGCAGGGCGAAAAGCAGCGGCACGAAAAGAAAGACCTCGCGCCGGCCGAGATGGCAGCGCGCCGCCAGGAATATGCCCGCCGCCAAAAACAGCCCCAGCACCACGTCCACCATCAGCGAGCAGACAAAAACGCTCAGCGTGACCAGGACGGCGCAGATCATCAAGAGGCTGGCGGCGATCCAGACCGGCCGGCGCCAGGTGAGCGGCGAGAGGAAGGCGGCCACAGGCGCGGCCAGGAGCATGAAGTGCCCCAGGTAGTAGGCGGCCTCGCTGGGGGTGGAGTTTACCGAGGCCCAGTAGTGCAGCAGGTTGACGCCGGGAGGGTAGTCCTTGAACATCACCGCCCCGTGGGGGCCGGGCAGCTGGTTGGTGACCAACATCTCCTTGGTCATCACGCCCCAGTGGGAAAACTCGTCCCACAACTGCATGGTGACGTCGGGAAAGACCAGATGATAGCCCAGGCTGCACAGCAGGAACAGTACCAGACCCGGGGTGCAGAACTCGCCGAGCCGGCGTCCCAGGTCGTTGTGGCGCCAGCCCAGGTACAGACCCCAGGCCAAGGAGGCCAGGCCGCCGTAGAAGGTGATCTTGGCGCCGGGCAGCAAAAGGCCGGCCAGGGAGGACAGGTACAACAGCCCCATGACCCCGGAGACGGAGGCCAGCAGGCAAAGCTCGGCCTGACGACGCCAGACCGAATGCAACAGGAGCGCGTAGCCGACTATGGATATGGGCAGCAACAAGGCCACGCCAAATACCTACCTTCCCGCCAAGGTTGGGTCCCCGGCCATATCCCCCCGGTCCCTCAGGCCGCTGGATCAGCGTCCGGGGCAGACCTCGTTTTTACCACCACCAGCCCCTGGGTGTAAACGATGGGCCATATGATCCCCTGCTCCACCACCTGCCCCTGGCCCTTCATGGCAGCCAACACCTCGGGCAGGGTCAGGGGGCGCTCGTCAGGAAAGTTCCATAGCCTTAAAGACTCGGCCAGGCCCCGTGCCAGGCGGTAGAGCCAGGTGGGGGTGGGGAAGGTGATTAGCGCCACCCCGCCCGGCGCCAGGTGGGCAAAGTGGGCGTCTATCACCCGCTGGGTGTCCTGGGGCTCGAAATGCTCTATGAGTCCCACGCTGAAGACCACATCGGCCTTGACCGGCAGTTGGCAGCGTCGCGCGTCGCAGACATGGCAGACCACCCGGGGATCGGCCTGGGGCGCGGAGCCCAGCATGGTCAGGCTGGTGAGGTTGCTGTCCACCAGGTGATAGCGCGCCGGCTTGAGGCGGCTCAGGATCAGCTCGTAGAAGCTGCTGCCGCCGCCACCCAGCTCCAACACCACCATACGGCCGGGGTCCCGGGGCGCGGCGTGGCGCATTATGGCCCCCAGCAGGCGGCTGGCGGTGATGCGGCGGGTAATCAGGGCTGCCGGGTTGGGGCGGCGGTGATAGTGGTCCCAGTCGGTTTTGTCAGGCCGCGTCATGCTTGCGGAAGATCAGGGTGCGCTGGGTGGCGAAGTTGACCAGGTACAGGGCCGTCTCGGCCAGGATTTTGGCCGGTATCACGCCCATGCCGGTATGGTCCACGATGACCCGGATCATGGAATAGGAAACCGCGCCCATGACGATCACCAGGGCCACATACTTGGCGAAAGCCCGCCACTTGTCTTCCTGGTGCTTGAACACGAAGTTGCGATTGATGGTGAAGTTGACCACCGTGGCCACGGCCCGGGCCAGGGCCTGGCCCAGGATGATGTTCTGGGTGGCGTGGTAGACCAGGATGAAGACGATGTTGTCCACCAGGGCCGTGAGCAGGCTGGAGCCGATGAAGCGCAGGAATACCAGGTATATCTTGGCCGAATCCACGATGGGGTTGAAGTGGGAGGAGCGGTTGTCGTCGATGTACACCGTGGCGATGGGCACCTGCACGATGGGATGGTGGTTGGTGGCGCACTGAATGAGCATGTCCAGCTCATACTCGTAGCGGTTGGCGGTGATGCGCAAAAACAGCGGCAGCAGGGACAAGGGCACCCCGCGCAGGCCGGTTTGGGTGTCGGTGATCCGCTCACCCACCAGAAAGCGGAAAACGGTCTGGGTCATGCTGTTGCCGAAACGGCTGCGGAAGGGGACCTCGCCCTGGAAGGAGCGCACCCCCAGGATCAGGCTCTGGGGGTTGGCGGCCAGGGCCTCGGCGATCTTGGCGATATCGGCCGGCAGGTGCTGGCCGTCGGCGTCGGCGGTGATGACGCCCTGGAAATCGGGGTCCTGGCGGTGTTGCACATAGATGTGGTTGAAGCCCAGGCGCAGGGCCGCTCCCTTGCCCAGGTTCACCCCGTGGCGAAGAAGCGTCACCCGCCCCGACTGCTCCAGACGGCTGAAGACCGGCTGGCTGGCCTCGGCGCTGCCGTCATCCACCACCACCAGGTCGTGGAATCCGGCCTCCCACAGGGCCTGCACCAGGGACAGCAGGGTGTCGTTGGGGTTGTAGGCCGGGATGAGCACCGTTACGTTCATATAAGCACCGGCTAGTTAAGGGTGTTGGCGCCGTCGGGGGGCCGCCCCCGAGACATCCAGGAATATTAACACACCGG
>JAKAGJ010000225.1 GCA_021815655.1 Deltaproteobacteria bacterium
GGTCAAGAAGCTCCTGCACGACCCCATCCAGTTCATCCGCGAGCAGGGGCACAGGAGCGACGAGAGCCAGCGCAACCACCTGGCCCTGGCCCGGCGGGTCTTCAGACTCAGCCAGGACGACGGCGACTAAGCCTGAGCTAGGCTTTCTCAATCCCATTAGTGAACAGAACGGGCGGGGATAAACCCCGCCCCTACATCAAGAACAAACCGTGCATAAACCATCTTAATGTGGGGGCGGGGTTTACCCCCGCCCGCGTTTTTTTGCCTACGCCCCCGCTTTGACGCCGTTGGGCTTGGTGGCCACGTGTACCAGGAATTCGGTCTGCTCCCGCGAGAAGGGGTCGTGGAAGTCGCCGTAGGTCTGAATGGGTTGGAAGCCGCCCTGACTGATGAGCCCCAGCAGGTAGTCGATGCGCAGGGGGCACATGTTCAGATAGAAGGTGGTCTGGTCGGGGAAGACGTAGCAGAAGCGGGCCAGGCCCTCGTCCATGTACTCCGGCCTGACCTCGATGTCGCGGCCGCAGTAATAGTAGATATGCTGGCTGTGGTAGCCACGGTCCAGGATCAGGTCGTAGTTGCGCTGGTCCAGCACCAGGATGCCCCCGGGCTTGAGCACCCGGTGGTACTCGGCCAGGGCTTGGCGCCGCTCCAAGTCGGTGAACAGGTGGGTGAAGGAATTTCCCAGGCAGATGATGGCGTCAAAGGGTCCCTGCACCTGCTGGCTCAAGCGGCGCCAATCGGCGCGGACCGGCTGAAAATTGAGACCCCGGGCCAAGGCGTTGCGCTCGGCCTTGGCCAGCATGGCCGGGCTACCGTCCACGCTGGTGACGTCGAAGCCGGCGGCCAGCAGGCGGCAGGAGTGGAAGCCGGTGCCCGTGGCCACATCCAGCACCCGCCGCGCGCCGTGGCGCCGCAGCAGGTCGATGAAGAAATCGCCCTCGCTGGCCGCCCGGAGGTCCCAGTCCACGATCTCGTCCCACTTCTCGGCCAGGCTGGCCACGTATTCCTGGAGATAATGGTCGGTGTGGCGCACCGCCAGGGGATCAGGCCCAAATGATTGTTCCACGCTTGTTTCCGTTTCTGGCCAGTCTCCAGCGTCGGGGCGAGCGGGGGGCCGGTCTTGGTCCTGGGGGTGCATAGCCAAAGTCCCTTCCACGGGGGTGATCCAGGCAATAATAACCATTTGGCGACCCCGGGGCAACCCGGGGAAAGCGCGGAAGGGCCCGGCCTGGGTGGGATAAACCCGGCGCCGGCGGGGACGCTAGTGGCCAGGGGCTCAGACCGCCGGGTAGTCCAGCCCCAGGGCGTCGGCGGCCCGCCGGGCCATCTCGCCGGTGGCCCAGTGCACCATGCGGTAGAACAGGTCCTCCTGGGGGTCCAGAAAGAGGTTTTCCTTGCGGGCCAGCTCGCGGCCGAAGCAGCGCTTCAGGATGACCTTGGTCAGGGCCAGATGCTTAAGGTACTCCAGGTACACCATCCAGCAGGGCAGACCGTGCTGGCGGCGCAGGTGGCGCAGGAAGCGCCGGCGCAGGCCGGGATTTACCGGCCACATGGCCCGGGCGCAGATGAACTTTTTTTCAAAGCCAAAGAGATGCCGGGGCACCCCGGCCTGCTCCAGCAGGCGGCGGGGTATGGGCCGGTCGTAGTCCGTGCCCAGGCGCCAGGGGGCCATGGCCGGCGAGAGCGTGACCTGGCGTATCTTGAGGATCTCGTGGGCCCATATGAAGGGCACCGGCACCGTGACGTAACCGGCGTGCAGGCGTATCTCGGTCTGGTTCAGGCCGGTCAGGCAGCCCCGGCGGATGTGCTCGGCCAGGTGGCGCTCGGGGGTGTTCACGTCCCAGACCGTGTCGCCGTGGTTGCCGGTGAAGACCACCCCCAGCTTGCCGCTCCGGGCGATGTGCTGGGCCATGGAGTGGAAGCTAAGCTCCGACCAGTGGCCGCTGTGGTGCTTGGGGTAGTTGGTGCACAGGTAGAACAGCTCGTCCTGGCTGATGCTCTTGCGCCGGTCGTCCAACTGGTGCACGGTCAAGCCCAGTATTTGGCCGATCTCGCGGGCGTCCTCTTTCCAGCCCTTGGGCAACAGGGTCTCCAGGGGCTGGCGCACCGGGTGGCCGGTAAAGGCTTCGGTTATGCCCAGGCCGCGCACCAGCACCGAGACCGCCGCCGAGTCGTAGCCGGCCGAGAGGGTGGTGTAGGCCAGGAAGGGATAGCGCCGGGCCGGGTCCTGGTAGTTGCGCTGGATGCCGGCCAGAATCTCCTGGAGCGAGGCGATGTATTGCTCGAAGGAATCGATCTGGTGGCGCTGAATGCGCAGATCATAGCGCGTGGGCGCCTCGGAGATGACGATATTCTCGTAGAAGACCTGCTGGATATGCTCCAACTGGGGGTGCCGCACGGCGAAGCGGCGGTCGTAGCGGTCCACGCCCTTGATGATGGACAGGCACTCGCGCCAGTAGTCGTGCTCGTCGCTTAAAGAGGCCCCCGTGGCCGCCAGCATGAGGACCAGGCTGTTGCTGACCAGGGCCTGGCCCTGATATTCGACATATAGCAGGCGGTCGATGCTGGCCGTGGAGGGCACGAAATGCACCTCGTCGCCCTCCAGGCGGATGCCGCTGCCAAAGAAGTTCTCGCAGCGGTGAAAATCGCCCTGGCCGAAAGGCCCGTCCCACACCCCCTCCACCAGCCATTGCTGGCGCTTCTCCACGGCGGCGCCATGCACCACGCGCACCAAGCGCGCCCCGCGCTCCACCCGGGCCAGCCAGGCCAGGCGGGGCAGGCGCTCGTTGAGGGTACACTCCAGGCTAAAGGGCATGCGGGACCTCCGGGGATGGCCGCCGGCAAGGGCCGGGCGCGGGTCTTATGCTGCACCAGAATGTCATCTTAGCGCAAGAGGCTGACTTGCCAAGCCCAGCGCGCGGCCACCGCGGCCAGGCCGCCGGCGGCCATCCCCGAGGGTTAAGTTTGGGCTTGGGAATCGGGGGGTGGGGTTGTTATATTTAATGAGTGGTCTTGCGGCCGAAAGGGAAAGCGATGCAGGATACCGCCCTGGAAAACAGGTCATTATTGGCCTGCAAACAATATTGGCAGCCGCCCGCCGGGGCCGCCGACCAACGGGAAGCCGCGTGCCCAGCCCGGCGTTAGAGGCCTCCACCCGAGCGCGGCGCCTCCAGGAAAGTCTGGAGCTGCGCTGCCGGCCGCCCCAGGACCTGGCGCCCGGGCGTCTGGATGAGATAGAGGCCCTGGTGCTGGGCGGCCGGGCCGTGGACCCGGGCTATGTGCGCCACAATCTGGAACGCGCCCATCTCATTGCCTACGCCCTCTTTGGCCAACGGGTGGTGGCCACGGTCAGCCTCAAGCATCCGCGCGCCGAATACGTGGAGCGGCTGCTGCGGCGCACCGGCCTGGACCTGAGCGGTTATCTGGAGCGCGGCTATACCTCGGTGCACCCCGATTTCCGCGGCCAGGGCCTGGGCACCCGCCTGGTGGACCACCTCACCCGCCAGGCGGACGGGCGCCGGATATACGTGGTGATCGCCCTGGACAACCTGGCGGCCCAGGCCATCAGCCGGCGTTGCGGCACCAAGCTGGCCGCCCAATTCCTGAGTCACGCCACGGGGCAAGAATACGGCATTTGGATTCAGCAGGCCCTGCCGGAGCAGACCTGACTCCGACGGCGACCGGCGCCACGCACCCTGGGAGCTGACAAGCGCTACCATGATTAAACGCCTGCCCAGCGGCCTATCAGGCCCCGGCGCCCTGCTGGCGCCGCTGATCCTGTTGTTGCTGCTGCTGGGTGCCGCCCCGGCCGATGCCCGCGCCTGGGACCAGGACATCCTCAAGGTGGGGGTCCTGGAGGAACCCAAGAGCCTCAATCTGTGGCTGGCTGGCGACGCCTGGTCCAACCATGTCTTGCAGCTTTTCTACCAGCAGCTCTACGTCAACCGCCCCGGCGACCTGAAAAGGGTGCCCTGGCTGGCCGCCGGGCCGCCGGTATACGACCCCCAGGCCCTGTCCTACACCGTGACCCTGCGCCCGGCCCGCTGGTCCGACGGCAGCCCGCTCACGGCCCAGGACGTGGCCTTCACCGGCCAGCTCATCCACAAACTCAAGGTGCCGCGCTTCTACAGCCTGTGGAGCTTCGTCAAGAGCGTGGAGGCCATCGGCGACGACCAGGTGCGCTTCGTGCTCTCCCGCCCCGACGCCAGCTTCACCTCCCGCACCCTGACCACGCCCATCGTACAAAAGAAACAGTGGGAGCCCATCCTCAAGAAGTGCCTGACCAGCAAGAAACCCCTGGCCAGCCTGCTGCGCGCCGAGGTGGGCAACCCGGCCAGCAGCGGCCCCTTTGTGCTCAAGAGCTGGCGGCGGGGGGTGTTCCTGTACCTGGAGCGCAACGAGCATTTCTTCGGCCAGGGGCTCACCATCGACGGCCACCGCCTGGGACCCCACATCAAGGGCATCCTTTTCAAGGTCTACGGCACCAGCGACGCGGCCATCCTGGCCCTGCGCAAGGGCAGCATCGACATGTACTGGAACAACGTGCAGCCCGGCTACCTGCGCGAGATCGCCGGCGATCCCGGCATCAAGGTTTTCCACAACCAAAAGAGCGCCTTGTACTTCCTGGGCTTCAACCTGCGGAGGCCGCCCTTCGACGACCTGGCCCTGCGCCAGGCCGTGGCCATGCTGGTGGACAAGCGCTTCATCGTCAGCCGGGTCTTGCAGGACGCCGGCGAGGTGATGCCGGCCATGGTGGCGGCGGGCAACGCCTTCTACCACCTGGACCAGGTCGCCCCCTACGACCAGGACCTGAGCCGTGGGACACGTATCCAAAAGGCCTACGAAATTCTGGTGCGGGCCGGCTACACCTGGGAGACCCACCCCCTGGATCAGGCCGGCCGGGTGCAAAACTGCACCTGCCTGCTCAGGCCCGACGGCCAGAAGGTGCCCGAGATCACCATCCTCACCCCGCCGGCCGACTATGACCCCCAGCGGGCCATGAGCGGCATGATGAT
>JAKAGJ010000226.1 GCA_021815655.1 Deltaproteobacteria bacterium
GGATGGAAAAGGCGTCAAGGAGGCCGCTGTTCATGGCCGTGCCCACCATGACCCGGGGGTCGGCCACGGCCATGGGCAGCTCGGCCAGGGCGGGGTCGATGCCGCCGGTCTCAAAGAAGACATGCGCCCGGGGCGCGTGAATGCGCCGGGCCACCGTGGCCGCCAGCATGGACAGCCCCGTGCCGGCAAACAGGATGTCACCGTCGCTGACCAGGCGGCCGGCGGCCAGGGCCATCATTTCCTTGTCCGTATAGGCTTGGCTCATGGTTGCCCCCCTAGCGCCGGTCCAGGCCGGGCGCGTATCCCACCTGGGTGTTGGCCTTGATGTTCATCAGGTCGCTGCTGCCCACCTTGGCCAGGTAGGCCTCCTGGTCGGGCAGGTCCAGCACCCACTCCCGCAGGTAGCGTTGGAAGGCCTGGTCGTCGCTGGCCTGCTGGCGGTAGAAGTTCAGATGACGGGGGTCGTAGTCATAAAAGAAATGGCAGGCCGTGGGGTGGGCGCCGTAGGCCACGGGCACCACGGCGTCCACCAGGAAGGGCGGCAGGGAGTTCTGGTCCGGGTCTTGACGCAAAAATCCCTGGGGCACCACCTCCTCGCAGGTGACGATGACCCGGCTGGCGGCGCGGGCCTCCTCCAGGTCCAGGAAGGTCAGCCCCTTGATGCGCACGGTGCCGTCCGAGCCTGCGTACTGCGCGTGGATAAGAGTGACGTCGGGGGTCAGCGCCGGAAGGAGCACCACCTGCTCGCCGTCAGGGTTGAAGGGGTTGGGGCTGAGCAGGGCCTTGTGGGGCGGTATTTTGCCATGGCCGCGCAGCTCGGGGCCGAAGCCCCATTTGTTCAGCACGTCGGTTTCAAAGCCCGAGCGGCAGGCCATGAAGGGCAGATTCAAGGCCCCGGCCAGAAAGCGCAGGCTCATGTGCAGGTTGGAGTAGTCCTCCACCTTGACCTGGCCCTCCTGCGCCGCCTTGCGGAAGCGGATGCCCGTGGGCGCGAAGCGCCCGGTGCCGCCGTAGGCCAGCTCCAGGCGGCTGACGCACCCGGCGCCCACCATGAGGTCCATGGCCTGGCCCTGGGAATGCATCACCAGATGCAGGTCCTTCTTGCCCTGGCGGATGATCTCGCGGGCGATGGCCATGGGGTTGCGGCTGACCGTGAAGCCGCCCAGGGCGATCATGTCACCGTCATTTATGAAGCGCCGCACCGCCTCGGCGGCGCTCATCACCTTGCTCTCCTGCGGTTGTGCCTGTTGATCCATGCGGGGTGATCCTCTCTAGCGCTATTGCGGGCGCCGGCTTGGGGCCGAAGGTCAGTCGATCTCCTCGGCCAGGCCCAGGGGTATGGACGGATAGGGTCCGCCGTAGCCCATGACCGCGCTGAGCCGGCGGCCCTCGGCCAGGAGCATGTGGGTAAGCTCCTGGCGGCGGGCCTGGTCGCACAATTCGGCGTACATGGAGACGTTCACCGCCGCCAGCACCCGGGGACGGCCGTCGAGGATGGGCACGGCGGCGGAGTAGAGCACCTGGGAAGACTCGCGGTCGCTCATGGCGTAGCCGCGCGCCCTGGTGGCCATGAGCTCCCGCCACAGCTCATCGGGGTCGGTCAATGACAGGGGCGTATAGGGTATAAGGTCCATGGCGGCGATGCGCTGCTTGAGTTCGGCGTCGGGCAGGGCCGCCAGCAGCACCTTGCCCATGGAGGTGCAATGGGCAGGCAGGCTGGAGCCGGCGTGCACGTCGAACTTGTAGAAGGTCCCCACCTCGCGGCGATAAAGCACCACCAGTTCGCCGCCGTTGAGTATGCACAGGTTGACCGTGTGGCCGATGCGGTCGGAGAAGGCGCGTAAATCCTGGCGCACCATCTCGCGCAGCTCGTGGCCTTGCAGACAGGTGTAGCCCAGGGAAAGCAGCTTGGGGGCCAGATAGAATTCCTTGTGCCGGTTGCGCCCCAGGAAATTGAGCGCTACCAGGGTGTCGGTGAGTCGCTGCACGGCGGGTTTGTTCAGGCCCGTGGCCACGGCCAACTCGGTGAGCGTCAGGCGCGGCCTCTCGGGAGTGAAGGCCATGAGCACCCGCAGCCCGCGGTCCAGGGATTGGATGAAATGATTGGTGGTGCGGGGCACTATAACGCTCTTAGTTATTAAATAATGCTATACGATATTAGTGACACAAATAAATCCCCCGCCCGCCGGGTAGTCAAGAAGAATCTGCCTACAAACTCGGTTTTTGTCCCAGCCCCTGGGAACGCGGCCCCCCGGCCGGCGGCAGGGCGGCGGCCAACCCGGCCAGGCCCTGGCCTTCGGCCCGCCCGCCTCGGGGCAGGCGCAGCGCCAGCAGGCAGGCCACCAGGTCCAGGGCCATGAAGCAGATGAAGGCCAGGTCATAGGACCCGGTGAGCTCGAAGCTCTGGCCCATGATGAGATAACCCAGCCCCTGGAAGGCCAGGAAGAAGACCAGCAGGCGGTAGACCCGCCAGAAACCGTCGCGGCCAAAGAGGTGGGCCGCCATGATGGGGAAGGTGGACATCACCCCGCCCATGGCGAAGCCGAAGATGATTATGAAGAGCCACATCCCGACCAGGCTGTCGGGCCAGAGTCCCAGGCCCAGGCCCAGGGCCTTGGCCGCCAGCAACGCGGCCACCACCTTGCGCGGCTCGGCCAGGTCGCAGAGCCAGCCCCACAGGAACTTGCCCGCCGTGGCCAGGGCCGCCGTACAGGCGGTGAGCAGCATGGCCTGGTGCCCGTCCAGTCCCAGGTCCTGGAAGCGCGGCGCCAACTGGTAGGCCACGCCCACGGCGCCCATCATGGCCAGGCTGAAGACCGTCCCCACGATCCAGAAAGGGCCATGCCCCAACACCTGGCGCGGGGTCCACTGGTCGACGCCCGGCGGCGCCTGGCCCTCATACCCCGGTTCCACGGCCGGGGGGGCAGGCAGGCCGTCGGGCAAAAGCCCGCAGGACTCCGGCGAGATACGCACCACCCACCAGGCCAGGGGCGCCAGGCCGGCCACCAGTATCCCGATGGCCAAAAAAGCCGCCTCCAGGCTGAAGCTCTCCAGGATCAGCATGGCCAAATAGGGCAGCACCACCCCCGACACCGACATGCCCGCCGTGGCCAGGCCCAGGGCGCGGCCCCGGCCGGCCACGAACCAGTTGGTGACCACGGTATTGGCCACGATGCCGTTCATGGCCCCGTTGCCCAGGTAGAGCAGGGTGTAGAGGGCGTAGAAGGCGGTCAGGTCGCTCACGCGGCCCAGGAATATGAAGGCCAGGCTGCTGACCAAGGAGCCCAGGGCCATGAGAGAGCGCGGCCCCACGCGCAAAAACAGCGAGCCGTAGGCGAACTGGGCCAGGAGCCCCACGGCGAAGCCCAACATGGGCGCGGCGTTGACCTCCGCCCGCGTCCAGCCCCTGGCCTCGCACAAGGGCAGCAGAAAGGCGTTGAAGATGTAAAAGGTGGTGCCCGTGGAGAGCAGATTGGCCAAATGGGCCACCGCCACCACGTACCACCCGTAGAAGACCCCGCCGCCCGGTGGCCGCCGGCGCCCCCGCCAGCCGCCAGCCCCCGGACCCGTCGAGGTAGCTAGCTGGGCCAACCCACGAAGGCCGTTACCCTGATGTCGTTCTGCACCGGCACCTCCCCGGCCAGGGAGGCGGCCAGTTGGCCGGCCTTCTGGCGCTCGGCCTCGGAGTGCAGATAGCCGCTGAGCACCAGGGCGCCCTGGGCCGAGAGCTTCACCTCCAGCACCTTGGAGCGCAGCATCTGCTTGCGCAAAACCGCCTCCACGCGCTTGCCCAGGGCCATGAGCGCCAGCTGGCGGGCCACCTCCTCCAGGGGGTGCAGACGCACCACCTCGTCCACCAACCGCCTGACGACGCGCACCGCGCCGTCCAGGTCCAGGGACTCGGTATTGAGCACCAGATTGTACAGCCCCCAGTCGCGCAGGTCGTGGTCGAAGATCTGGCGCACCAGGGCGCGGCGTTCGGCGTCATGGCGCTCCAGATGGGCGCGGGCCTCCTCCGGGTCCAGGCCCAGTGTCTGGGACAGGCGCGCGGCCCGCACCCGGCTGGGGGCCACCACGCGGGCGCGCACCACCTGGGGTACGTCCTTGAGCACCACCTGGGCGCCACGGCCGATGATGACGGTCTGGCGCCGGCTGGCCAGCTCCAGGATCACCGCCGCGTAGAGGCTCATGTAGACCGGCTGGGCGAAGAACAGGCGCTCCAGGAGCCCCAGGCCCTTCTCCTGCTCCAGGTCCTTGAGCGCGCCGGCGAAATCGGGGTCATAGCTGACCGCCAGCTGGTGCATCTCCTGGGGGGTGACCAGGTGATAGCCCAGGTCCGAGGCCAGCTCGCGGGCCATCTCGTCGCCCAGGCTGCCCACCTGACGGGATATGGTAACAACCGCCATGGGTCTTCTCCCGGCCCGCGCGCGGCCTTTAAGCCGCGCCGGGCTTATGAGCTATTCGCCCTTGTATTGCGGGGGTCTCTTTTCAATGAAGGACCGGGCGCCCTCCTTCATGTCCTGGGAGGCCGTGAGGCTGGCCCACCAATCCGACTCCAGCTCCAGCCCCTCGGCCAGACTCAGGTCGCGGACGCGGTTGAGCACCCGCTTGGCCGCGGCCACGCCCAAGGGTCCCTTGCCGGCGATGGCCTGGGCCAGGGTCAGGGCCGCCTCCAGGGCCTGACCCTTGGGCACCACCTTCTCCACCAGGCCATAGCGCAGGGCCTCCTCGGCGCTAATCATGGCCCCGCTGTACACCAGCTCCTTGAGCCGGCCCAAGGGCAGGTGGTGCAGGGCGCGGCAACAGCCGCCGTTGCCTGGGAAGACCGAAAGATTCACCTCCGGGAAGCCCAACTTGGCGCCTTCCTCGGCGTAGCGAATGTCGCACGCCAGGGCCAACTCCAGCCCCGCGCCCAGGCAATAGCCGTGCACGGCGGCGATCACCGGCCACTCGAAGCGCTCCACTTGGCCGAAGATCTGGTGGCTGCGCATCAGCCGCCGCTTGGCCGCCGGC
>JAKAGJ010000227.1 GCA_021815655.1 Deltaproteobacteria bacterium
AGGGTGATGGCGTCGTGGGTGCGGCGCTTGCGCCCGCGGGTCTGGGACTGTCGTCTCTTGGGAACGGCCATGTAACCAACTCCAGTGAAAAACGGCCGCGGGCTTGGCACCCGCCGCCTGGGGTGCTATTCCAGCTTGGCCAGCTTGGCCCAGCGGGGATCGGTCTGTTTGGGGCGGCATCCGCAGGGGCCGCCTTGCTGATCCTTGCCGCACACCGGGCACAGCCCGGGGCAATCGGGGCGGCACAGAGGGGCCATGGGCAGGGACAGGCTGAGTTCGTCCTTCAGCGCCTGGGCCAGGTCCACCTCGCCGCCTTGATAAAAGATGACCTCCAACTCGTCCTCGGCCAGGCGCACCTCCTCGCCCCGGGGGGTGTCCGGGGGGCGGAAGGCCCAGTCCAGGCCGCCGGCCAACTTCTGGGCGAAGCGCTGGAGGCAGCGGCTGCACTCCAGCTCCACCTGGGCTTGATAGCGTCCCCGGGCCAGCACCAGGCTGCCCCTGCGCTCCAAATACACCTGGGCCCAGGGCGCGCCGGCCAGGCCGGCCACCTGGGGTCCCAGGTCCCTGGCCTGCATCCGGGCGTCCTCGAACTCCACCTCCAGGCCCTCGGGGGGTATGTCCTCCACGCGGACCTTCATGCGGCTGCCCTCCACAAGGCCAGGGTTTTAGTATAGGATTCCACCCGGCCTGTCAAGGCCCGCCCAAGGTAAACCCTTCGGAAAAACGCCTGGTTCCTGGCGCGGACCTCTTCAAAACAGGTGGTCAGTATACCACCCCGCCCCCAGGCCGGCAAGGCTTGCCCAGCCGGCGGCGGGGCCGGCCCCAGCAGGCTGAACCATATTCAACAAGCAGCGCAAGCGATTGTCTGCGGCCCGGCGCGGTGCTATACTCTGCTACGGAACGGCCGCGTTGCCACGGCCTTGATACCATAAAACCCCGTCGGGCGCCCGCTTCCCAGGCCCGGGCCTGGGCAGGCTCCCTGTTGTGCTTTCGTTTAAGGGGGAGATCGTGGACCGCCAACTTATCACTCGCGAAGGCCACCAGAGGCTGTTGCAGGAGCTGGAGCAGCTGCGCAAGGTGGAACTGCCCAAGAACGTGCAGGCTATCGCCGAGGCGCGCGCCCATGGCGACCTGTCGGAAAACGCCGAGTTCCACGCCGCCAAGGAGCGCCAGTCCATCATCGCCGCCAAGATGGCCGACATCGAGGGCATCCTGGCCCGCACCGAGGTGGTGGACCCCCTGCCCCCGCACAACGGCCGGGTGGTCTTCGGGGTCAAGGTGAAGCTCTACGATCCCGAGGCCGACGAGGAGTGCCAGTTCCAGATCGTGGGTCAGGCCGAGGGCGACGCCTCCTGCGGGCGCATCTCGCTTTCCTCGCCCATCGGCCAGGCCTTGATCGGCCGCGAGGAGGGTGACGAGGTGCGGGTCAAGACTCCCGGGGGCTTGAGGGTCCTGGAGATCGTGGAAATATTGACCGCAGATTAAGGGGGCACCCCCCCGCCCGGGACCAACGGGCCCACCTCCACCCTCGGACCATGCCCATGCCCGCCGCCCAGGCCAGCCCCGCCCCGCCCCGCCCTCCCCTGTGGCGGGCCATCCTCAACCGGCGCATGCTGGTTTCCCTGGTCATGGGCTTTTCCTGCGGCCTGCCCCTGCTGCTGACCATCACCCTCTTGCAGGCCTGGATGAAGGACGAGGGCATCGACCTGACCCTCATCGGCCTGATGGCCCTGGTGGGCCTGCCCTACACGATCAAGTTCCTGTGGGCGCCGTTATTGGACCGCTACACCCCGCCCTTCCTGGGCCGGCGCCGGGGCTGGATGCTGGTGGCCCAGGTGCTCTTGATGGCCGCCATCGTGCTGCTGGGCCTGAGCAGCCCCGGGCGGCACCCCTGGCTCATGGCGGCGGCGGCCTTCCTGGTCACCTTTTTCAGCGCCAGCCAGGACATCGTGGTGGACGCCTACCGCCGGGAAGACCTGAGCGACCAGGAACTGGGCCTGGGCTCATCCTTCTACGTCAACGGCTACCGGGTGGGCATGCTCCTGGCCTCGGGCGGGGGGCTTCTGCTGGCCGACCATCTGCCCTTCAGCGCCGTGTATGCCCTCATGGCCGCCTGCCTGCTGCCGGGAGTCCTGGTCACCCTGCTCACCCCCGAGCCGCCCCTACCCGCGGACCGGCCCCGCAGCCTGGGGCAAGCGGTGTTGGAGCCCTTCCGGGAGTACTTCGGCCGGCCTCAGGCCCTGCTGATCCTGGGCTTCATCCTGACCTACAAGATCGGCGAGTCCATGGCCACCTCCATGACCACGCCCTTCTACCTGGACCTGGGCTTCAGCAAGAGCGAGATCGGGGCGGTGGTGAAGCTCTTCGGCTTCGGGGCCACCCTGGGTGGCAGCTTCCTGGGGGGATTGCTGATGCTGCGCCTGGGCACGGGCCGCTGTCTGTGGGGTTTCGGCATCCTGCAGGGCCTGGCCACCCTGGGCTTCACGGCCCTGGCCCACATCGGCCACCATGTGCCGGCCCTGGCCGCGGTAATCACCCTGGAGAACGTCAGCGCCGGCATGGGCACGGCGGCCTACATGGCCTTCATGGCCCAGCAGACCAACAAACGTTTCACCGCCACCCAGTACGCCCTGCTCTCTAGCCTCATGGGCATCCCCAGGGTGCTGGCCAGCGCCCCCACCGGCCTGTTGGCCAAGCACCTGGGCTGGTCCTGGTTCTTTATCTTCTGCACCCTGGCGGCCCTGCCGGGGCTGGCGCTCTTGCTCAAGCTGGCCCCGGGCAAGGACCAGCCGGCGCCCGAGACGGCCTGAGCCGACGCGCCGGGGCACTTGGCCCCTCACCCCGGCCCTCTCTCCCGACGAGGGAGGGGGAAAATGGGACGGTCGCCGGGCCCTTTCAGCACCGCATCAGTGGCCACGGGATTGCTTGGGTCTCCGCTGGTCCTCGCGATGACCATGTTTCTCATTTCTTTATTCGACGGGCAGCAACCGGGGCCGGCGGCGGGAGCCAGCGGATGAGCGCCAACCGACCCGTAACTGCCCAGCGGGGGGGAACCCCGCCGGCCTTGCCAGATTTTGCCATTGTGGATAAGATTTAGAGGTTAGGGAATATTTCTCTCCCACATGCGAGGAATCAGCCATGCCCATGGATTGGACACCGCCGCCCAAGGGTGGCGGACGCGAGCCCGACCTCAACCAGGTCCTCAACGAGGTCAAACAGCGCCTGCCCAACTTCAAGCAGATCAAAAGCTTGTGGGTGGTGGTCTTGGTGGTGCTGGTGATGGTGCTGGGCTCAACGGCCTACTACACGGTGGGGCCGGAGGAGACTGGGGTGGTGATCCGCTTCGGGCGCTTTGCCCGCGAGAGCGGCCCCGGCCTGCACCTCAAGCTGCCCCTGGGCATCGAGACCATGGTCCCGGTCAAGACCGGGCGCGTATTCAAGGAGGAGTTCGGCTTCCGGGGCGTGAGCCCGGGAGTGCGCAGCCGCTTCGCCGAAAAGGGCTTTGACGAAGAATCGCTGATGCTAACCGGCGACCTCAACGTCATCGACGTCAAGTGGATCGTGCAATACCAGATCCGCGACCCCAAGCTCTGGCTGTTTGCCGTGCGCGACGGCGTGGCCGCCATCCGCGACCTGAGCGAGTCGGTGATGCGTCAGATCGTGGGCAACCGCTATTCCGACGCGGTGCTCACCCTGCAACGCGTGGAGGTCGCCGCCCAGGCCCAAAAGGAGCTGCAAACGCTCTTGGACGAGTACCAGACCGGCGTGCGGGTGGTGACCGTGCAGTTGCAGGACGTCAACCCGCCGGGGCCGGTGCAGCCGGCCTTCAACGAGGTCAACGAGGCCAGCCAGCAGAAGGAGCGCCTTATCAACGAGGCCCAGGAGGCCTACAACCGCGAGATACCCAAGGCCATGGGCGAGTCCAAGCGCATGGTCACCGAGGCCGAGGGCTACGCCCTGGAGCAGGTCAACCGCGCCCAGGGCCAGGCCAGGCGCTTCTCGGACGTGCTGGCCACCTACCGCCAGGCCAAGGACGTCACCCTGCGGCGTTTCTACCTGGACGCCATGCAGGGCATCTTGGGCAACGCCTCCAAGGTCTACGTGGTGGATGAGAACCTCAAGGGAGTGCTGCCGCTGCTCAACCTGGACCGGGCCGGCAAGCACCCGGCGCAACCCGGCGCCTCCAAGGAGGTGAAGCAGTGAAAAGTCTGCGCCTGATTATGCCCGCGGCGGCCATCCTGCTGGCCCTGGCCTTTTCCTGCTTCTTCACGGTGCAGGAGGGTCACCAGGCCCTGGTAACCCAGTTCGGCAAGCCCGTGGGCGGCCCCTACAGCGAGGCCGGCCTGTACTTCAAGATCCCCCTGATCCAGGAGGTGCACATCTTTGACAAGCGCATCCTGAAGTGGGACGGCAAGCCCAACGAGATACCCACCCGCGACAAGAAGTACATCTGGGTGGACACCTTCGCCCGCTGGCGCATCATCAACCCGCTGCTTTTCCTGCAAACCGTGGGCACGGAAAGCGGCGCGGCCAGCCGTCTGGACGACATCATCGACTCCGTGGTGCGCGACATGGTCTCCAGCAACCTGCTGGTGGAACTGGTGCGCTCGGCCGACTGGGACCCCACCCCGCCCAGCGACTCCCCCCTGGCCAAGGTGACTCCGCCACCGATGGTGGAAAGCTCCGATGGCGGCCAGGGCGCGGGCCAGGCCGAGCCCCTGGACGTGAACGTGGGGCGCCTGCTCATCACCCGGGCCATGCTGACCGAGGCGGCCAAGTTGACGCCCCAATACGGGATCGAGTTGGTCGACGTGGAGATCAAGCGCATCAACTACGTGGAAAGCGTGCAGAAACGCGTCTTCGAGCGCATGATAAGCGAACGCAAGCGCATCGCCAGCCAATACCGCTCCGAGGGTGAGGGTGAGAACCGCCGCATCCTGGGCACCATGGAAAAGGAGCTGGCCAGGGTGCGCTCCGAGGCCTACAAGAGCGCCCAGG
>JAKAGJ010000228.1 GCA_021815655.1 Deltaproteobacteria bacterium
GTTGACGCTCTCGGCGCGCACGATGTACTCGCCCCGGCGGGCGATGATCGGCACCTCGTCGGAGGCCAGGCTGCTCACCTGGGCCCCGGCGTGGAAGCGGGGCAGGCCGCCCAGCCAGCCGCCGTCGTGCATGACCCGGCCGCCGTAGTGGAACTGGGGGGGAGCGCCGCTGCTGTCGTAGACCACGTTGACGTGGCTGGTCCACTCGGTGGGGATGGAGCGGATGGCCTCGTCCAGGGCCTTCATCTGCTGGTAGGTGGTCTGGGCGTCGCGGGCGGTGCCCACCAGGGCCGTGGAGAAGGATGTCTTCAAGGCGTTGGCCAGGGCCTCCACGCTCAGGCTGCCGGTGGCGAACCTCTCCATGAGGGTGGCGATGGCCTGGCGCAGGCTGGCGGCCTGGTCGGTGGGCAGGTGCATGGAGTCGGCCAGGCTGTCGATCATATCGCGGAAGGCGCCGGTCTGGCTGACAGACCCGTTCATGGCCTGGCCTTCCAGGTCGGCGGACTGGGCCATGGCCTCGATGGCGCGGCCGGCGTCGGCCATGACCAGGGAGGCCTCCACCAGCTTGGCGGACAGGGGGTCCATGTTCTTGATCATATTTTCCAGGCCTTGATTGCCCAGCCCGGCCCGGTCGGCCAACAGGCCCATCTCCTCCGCGGTCTGGCCCATGGGCTCCAGGCTGTTGGTGGCAAAACCCGCCAAGCTGACCTGAGCGCTGTCAAAGGCCTCCTGCACGCCCTTGGTGGCCTTTTCCAGGTACTCCATGTCGGCCTTGATGGTGGCCAGGGCCGATTGCTGGGTGTGGCCGCCGCCTCCTCCGAAGGCCCCCATGATGGCCTCCACGGGTCCGGGCATGTCCAGGAGGTTGGCCCCCAGGCTGGTTGCGCCCAGGCCCAGGCCGATGGGGCCGGCCACCGACAACAGCCCGCCGGCGCCTTCGCCGAAGATCCCGCCCAGGATGCTTCCGCCCTCCTCGCCGCCGCTGAAGAGGCCGCCCAGGATGCTCCCGCCTTCCTCGCCGCCGCTGAAGAGGCCGCCCAGCAGACTGCCGCCGCCCTCCTCGCCGCCACCCAAGAGGCCGCTGAACAGGCCGCCGCCCTGGGAGCCGCCCAGCAGCCCGCTCTTGCTCACAAGGCCGCCCATCAGGCCGACCTTGCCCAGGGCGCTCAGAAGCAGGCCGCTGGTGTTGCTGGAGCCCTTGCTCTGGGTCTGTTTGAGCAGGGAGGTCAGCAGGCCTAAGCCCGCCTTGCCGCCCTTGCCGGAAAGCGCCCCCAAGAGGCCGCCCAGCAGGCCGCCGCCGGACGTATCGTCGTCCGGGGCGACGGAAGTATCGTCGTCGCCGCTCAGGTCGTCACCCAGGTCCAGGCCGCCCAGCAGCCCCGACAGGTCCCCGCTGGAACCGCTGCCCCACTGACCGCCCAGGGCGCCCCGCGCCTGACCGCCCAGGTTGCTGAACATGTCGCCCAGGAGGCCCTGGGGCACCTGGCAGAACTGCTGCCAGGCCTGGTCCCAGGCTGGGCCGGCCTGGTCCAGGCCGCTTTGGATACCCTGGCTGATGCTGCCGCTGAGCCCTTGATCCAGGCCCTGAAAGTCCTGGTCCCAACCCGTGGACCACATATCCCCGAACTGGGTGCGCAGGTCCTGCATGGACTGGCCCAGGCCGCCGCCGAGCGCCTGGCCGGGGTCCTGGTCCTGGAACAGGCTGCCGGACTCCTGGTTGATGCCGTCGAACTCGCTCTTGATCTCCTGGGCCTTTTCCAGAAGCCCATCCAGGGAGCGCTCCGCCTCCCCGAAACCCGAGCTGTCAGCCTCCAGGCTGATGCCGATCTTGATATCCTGGGCCATGGCCGCCTCCTCTTGGCTTGGTTGCTTCATTGATTAACAAGCAGCGCGGCGGCGGAACATTGAACCGGCTCAGTGGTTTTGAGTAGGGGCTGGAAAGGCCGCCGGACATGGCCGGCGGCAAATCGCGTGGCTCAAATGAAACGGGCGGGGGTTGTCCCCGCCCGTTGCCGCTCAATCGGCCAGGCTCCACGAGAGCCGGTGGCGCTGCCTGGCGGCGCAACGCCAAGCGACCCTTCTACGCCCCGCCAGGAGCACCCGGCGCGCCGCCGAAAAGCTCCTTGAGCCGCAGGAGCAGCATGAGATTGCCCTCCACCTGGTACTGGCCGGACATGAAGGCCGTCTGGCCGTCCTGACGTCCCTGGGAGATTGCCAGCCACACCTCGGCCGGGGTCTTGATGACCACGTCGGGCTTGGCGGCGGCGCCTTCCACGAAGCGGCAGGCGCCGTCCTCGATGACCAGGTGGCAGGTGAACTCCTCGGAGCCGCGCACCTCGAACTGGTAGACGGCGCCAAAACCGGGGGCGGCCTGGGGGTTGAAGCCCAGGGGCATCATCCCCAGGAGCTGGCGGCAGGTCTGGGCCGCCAGGGGCCCGGACGGGGCGGGCTGCCCGGCGGGCTGGCCAACGGGACGGCTGGCCATGGCCGGGTCCTGGCCGGCCTTGCGGGCGGCGATCATGCTCTTGATCCAGGCCTGGCGCATGTCGTGGTTGTAGGGCGGGTTCTCCTGGCGCTGGCCCACGTAGGCCTCGAAGCCCCGCAAGAGCCCGCTGTCTTGCCAATGCTTATAGTCGTGGGTCATGACGTTGTCCTTGTGGGACTCGATCAGGTCTTTCATGAACAGGTAGAAGACCAGGTCTTGTCCCGTGGCCGGATAGCGCCTCTTTTCCTTGACGGCCCGGGCCAGGTCGGCGGCCAGGTCGGCGGCCCGCTGCTGGAGGGCCTCCTTGCCCAGGAAACCGCCGGGTCCGGTGGCCAGGGCCGTCAACCGGCCCACGGAAAAGGCCCCCATGGCCTTCATGACCCCGCTCAGGTACTCGGCGGTCTCCACCTCGCCCACGCTGGCGGCCACGCTGACGGCCAGCCCCGGCTTCCAGGTGCCGCGTGGCTTGTGCCCCCAGGCCAGGCAACGGTCCAGGAAGGTCTTCATCTGGGCCGTGACGTGGAAAAAGTACACCGGCGAGGCCAGCACCACGGCGTCGGCGGCCAGGAGGCGCTCCATGATGGCGCGGTGGTCGTCGTTGATCCAGCAGGCGCCCTTTTCCAGACACCAGGCGCAGCCCTGACAATAGACGATATCCTGGCCGGCCAGGCTTATCACCTCCAGGGTCAGGCCCTCGGCCTCAAGGCCAGGGCGCAGCATCTCGATCATCTGGGCGGTGTTGCCCAGGCCGGCATGGGGCGAGCCGTTCAAGGCCACCACGGTGGGCGTCGGGGACATGTTTTCCTCCTTGCTCGAAGTGGGGATGGCGTGGCTGGGGGCGGCGGCCCCGGGCGCGGGCGCCGCCACCGGGGTCAGGCCCAGGCGGCGCTGATACCAGGCTGGGTAGTACTTGTTAAAGGGCAGGCCCAGGCCCAGGACCAGGGCCAGGGTGCCCAGGCGGGCGGCGGTGGGGTGGAACCCCGGCAGCAGGTTTATGGCCAGGCTGATGAAAAACAGCCCCGCCCAGGCCCAGGACATGTGCAGATTGATGCGGCGGAAGATGTCGGTGGACCACACCGCCTGGGGGGTGGTCTTCTTGGCGAAAAAAGTGGTGAAGGGCGGGCGGCCCAGCAGTTGGGGCAGGCTGGCCATCAGGAGCAGCATCAGGTAGAGCAGCGGGCTGGCATAGGTTTTAAGCAGGCTGGCCAGGGGGGGCACAAGCCCCAGGGCAAAAGCCCACAGGCCCACGTAGGCCGACAGGACCAGCTGCACCGGCGACAGCGGCCCCCAGCGGCGCAGCCAGAAAAGGTCCAAGGCCAGCAGCAGCCCCAGCCCCAGGGTCAAGGGGCGCATCACGGCGGGGTTGAAGCCGGTGGGCGAGCCGACGCTGAACAGCGCCGTGACGGCCAGCGCCGGCAGCAGGGCCAGGAACCGTCTCATGACTTCGCTCCCGGGTCCTTGAGGTCGCGGGTGGAGGCCACCCGCCGCTGGAAAAGGCGGTCGATGACATAGCTGCGGGTGGCGCGGGCGCCTCGCACCATCTGTAGGGTCAGGGCGGCGTCCTGCGCCAGGGGCAGGTGGCTGGTCAGGCGGTGGCGCAACTCCATCTCCTGGTCCACGATCTGCCGGCCCAGCCGGTGATAAAAGGCCAGATCCGCCACCTTCAGCCCCCGGGCCAGGGCCCCGGCGAAGAGGGCGCCCATGGCCGCGTCCTGCTGGTCGAAGCCGCCGTCTTGCAGGGGCAGGAGCAGGCCGGCGGCCAAGAGCTCCGCCAACTGCCGGGGGCTCAGCCCGGTGGCCCGCAAGAAGGCCTCCCGCGCCAGCAGGGGGCCGCCGCCCGGGCCGAAGATGGCCTGGTTCAACTCGATCAGGGGGGTGATGTCCTGTCCCTGGTCCCGCAGGAGCAGCAGGTTGTGGATTTTTTGCAAGGGTAGACGGTGCTGGTTTTGCAGGGTCTTGATAAGGGCCAGGCGCTCCAGGCACTCGGGCGGGTAGTAGGCCATGTTGGGGCTGGTCTTGACCGGCGCCGGCAAAAGCCCCTGTTCCACGTAGTAGAGCAGGGTGGACTTGGGCAGGCCGCTCAGGGCCACCAGTTCCTTCATGCGCAGGCCCGGCTTGGGCGGCTGGGGGCGGACGGGCATGGGCGCTCCATGGGGTGTGGTGGTGGCCTTTAAAGACAGGTTAACTCCTCCGGCCAAAAACGTCAAGTGCAAAGTGTCGCTTTGCACTATATCATTTTTTATGGTCTATCCGCCTCCCCCCGACTGAACGCCAGTTCAAATAATATTGGCCAGGGGGCCTTTTGGGGATAAGCGCCCCGGGGGTCAGAAGGCCCGTGTCTTTATTCTCACCCCGCCCCCGCGCAAGCCCGCGGAAAACGGCAGGGCCGCGACTCCCTGGGGAGGCGCGGCCCTGGGTTTAGTCCCAACAGGTTGCGTCTATTCGCGTTTGGCCTTGCCCCGGCCGGAGCGCTCGTCGATGTCGCCGGGGTACATTACCGCCTCGTG
>JAKAGJ010000229.1 GCA_021815655.1 Deltaproteobacteria bacterium
CAACGACCGCCAGTTCCAGGCCTTGGTGGGGCTGCCCGAGTTCAGCGGCCTGGACCGGCCGGAGTACGCCCAGAACCTGGGACGCATCCACGACGTGGAGAGCCTCAACCGCGAACTGGCGGCCATCACCCGCACCATGACCAGCGAGGAGTTGCTACGCAAGCTCCTGGCCATCCGCCTGCCGGCCTCCAAGATTCAGACCATCGCCGAGGTGCTGGAGGACCCCCTGGTCAAGCCCAGCCTGCTAAGCAGCCAGGACCCGCTCACCGGCTTGAGGCTGGTGCTGGCTCCTCCGCCCCACCCCACGCCTTTCCTGGAGGCCAGGGGCCATGCCCTGGATTTTCCCCCCCGCTTCGGCCAGCACAACCCCGAGGTCTTTGGGCGTCTGGGACTGGGGCCGGACGATCTGGGCGCCCTGGCCCAGGACGGGGTGATCTGATGGCCCGGGAGGCGGGGTCGTTCCTGGGCGTGGCGGTGCTGGTCAAGCAGGTGCCGGACAGCGCCGAGATAAAGATGGACCCCCAGACCGGCACCCTGCTGCGCGAGGGCGTGCCGGCGGTGATGAATCCCGACGATCGCCTGGGCCTGGAGACGGCGCTCTTGCTCAAGGACGGCCTGGACGCCAGCGTGACGGCCCTGTCCATGGGGCCGCCCCAGGCTTTGGACGTGCTGAGCGAGGCCTTGGCCATGGGCGCCGACCGGGGAGTGTTGCTCAGTGATCGCAACTTCGCCGGCGCCGACACCTGGGCCACCAGCTACACCCTGGGGCGCGCCTTGGAGCGGCTCGGGCAGCAGGAGTCTCTGGACTTGGTGGTCTGCGGCCGCCAGGCCAGCGACGGCGATACCGCCCAGATCGGACCCCAGGTGGCCGAGCACCTGGGCTGGCCCCAGGTGACCTACGTGGAGCGTCTGGCGGTGGAAGAATGCGAACTGCGCGCCTGGCGGCGGTTGCCCGGCCTGGTGCAAGAGGTGCTCTGTCCCCTGCCGGCGGTGGTCACGGTGTTGGCCTCGCCGGTTGCGCCGCGCTGGCCCCTGCTGGACCGCCTGCTCATGGCCTGCCGCTCCGAGGCGCCCCTGGAGGTGTGGGACGCCGCCGACATCGCGGCCCCGGCCGCCAGCACCGGCCTAAAGGGCTCGCTGACCCGGGTGGTGCGGACCTTCAGCCCCAAGAGCGGGCGGGTGACCAGTTGGCTGGAAGGCTCGGCCGGCGAGCAGGCCCAGGCTCTGATAAACGAGTTGCGCAACCACAAGCTCATATAGGTAGCAAGTAAATGGCCATCTGGGTGGTTGCCGACAAATGCACCGGCTGCGGGCTGTGCGCCAAGGCCTGTCCCTATGGGGCCATGCTGGTGGAGGACAAGCTGGCCCGCCTGGGACCGCGCTGCACCCAGTGCGGGGCCTGCCTGGGGGCCTGCAAGTTCGAGGCCCTGCTGTCCGACCTGACCCAGGAACCAGCCCCCGACCTCGCCGGCTATCAGGGTGTGTGGGTTTTTTGCGAGGTACAGCAAGGCGCCTTGGCCCGGGTATCCCTGGAGCTCTTGGGCCGGGGCGCGGTCCTGGCCGAGCAGTTGGGCCAAACCCTGGCGGCCGTGCTCCTGGGCCACCAGGTGGAGAACCTGGTGCCCGAGCTGGCGGCCCAAGGCGCCGGCCGGGTCTACCTGGCCCAGGACCCGGGCCTGGCCGACTATTCCACCCTGGCCTACACCCGGGTGCTGGCCGAGCTGGTAAGCAGCCACAAGCCCAGCGTGTTGTTGGTGGGCGCCACGCCCCTTGGGCGCGACCTGGCCCCGCGTTTGAGTCGGCGCCTGGACCTGGGGCTCACCGCCGACTGCACCGAGCTGGCCATCGACCCTCAGGACGGCAGCCTGTTGCAGACCCGCCCGGCCTTCGGCGGCAACGTCATGGCCACCATAGTCACCCCCCGCGCTCGGCCCCAGATGGCCACGGTGCGCCCGGGGGTGATGCCCCTGGGACCGCGCCGAGAGGGCGCCGCCTGCGAGGTGCTGCGCCAGGTCGTGGCCTTGGAGCCTGGCGACCTGCTGCCCAGGCTTTTGGCCAGCCAGGCCAGAGGGCAGAAGCCGGCGGACCTGACGGCGGCCAGGGTCATCGTGGCCGGCGGACGCGGTTGCGGTGGCCCCCGGGGCTTTGAACTTCTTGCCCGGCTGGCCCAGGCCCTGGGCGGCGAGGTGGGCGGCACCCGCGTGGCCGTGGAGGAGGGCTGGTTGCCCGCCCCCCGCCAGATCGGACAAACCGGCGTCAGCGTGCGGCCGGAACTGTACATCGCCTGCGGCATCAGTGGGGCCATCCAGCACCGGGCAGGCTGCCTGGGGGCGCGCTACATCGTGGCCATCAACCGCGACCGGCGGGCGCCCATCTTTTCGGTGGCGGACTACGCCCTGGCCGGCGATCTGTTCAAGGTGGTGCCGGCCTTGTTGGCGGCGCTGCCGGGAGGGGCTTAAGCACATGGCCCTGCGCTCCGATCCCGAGAAGCTGTTGCGTCAGGTCATGGCCCGCTTCGTGCGCGAGGAGGTGGCGCCAGTGGCCCGCCAGGTGGATGAGAGCGGCCATTTCCCCCGCGAGCTGTTCCACAAGCTGGCCCGGATGCACGCCTTCGGCCTGCGCTATCCCGTCAAGAACGGCGGCGCCGGCGGCAACGCCACGCTCTACTGCATCATGTGCGAGGAGCTGGCCCAGGGGCTCATGTCCCTGGCGGCCATCGCCGCCAAGCAGTGCCTCATGGCCACCAATTTTCTGCACCGATTCGGCGACCAGGAAATGCGCGAGCGCTACTTTCTGCCGGCCCTCAGGGGCGAGTTGGTGGGCTCCTTCTGCCTCACCGAGCCCGAGGCAGGCGGCGACCTGGGACGGGTATCCACCACGGCGGTAAGGGACGGCCAGGATTGGCTGGTCAGCGGCATGAAAACCTGGATCACCAACGCCCCCGTGGCCGACTTCTTCACCGTGCTGTGCCAGACCGACGCCGACAAGAGCATCCGGGGGCTGAACTTCTTTTTCGTGCCCCGCGATACCCCGGGCGTGAGCGTCAGCCCCGGATTCCACACCCTGGGCACCCGTTCCACCGAGATCAGCGAGGTGGCATTCAGCGATTGCCGCATCCCCGGACGCTATATGCTGGGGCAAGAAGGCAAGGGCCTGGGGGCGCTGCTGGCCATCCTGGCCGAGATCAGGGCCATGACCGCGGCCCTGGCCCTGGGCCTGGCCAAGGCCGCCTACCAGGCCGGCTTCCAATACGCCCGGGAGCGCTCGGCTTTTGGCAAGACCATCAACCACTACCAGCTCATCCAGGCCAAAATCGCCAACCTGGCCACCGAGATATGGGCCGCCGAGCTGATGCTCTACGACACCACGCGCAAAATTGACGCCGGCCAGCGCCCTTCCAAGGAATCCATGATGGTCAAGTACTACGCCACCGAGGTGGCCTGCCGCGCCGCCGACGAGGCCACGCGTATCCTGGGCGCCTACGGCTACTCCATGGAATATCCTGTGCAGCGCTACTTCCGCGACGCGCGCTTTTTGCTTTACGGCGGGGGCACCCACGAGGTGCTGCAAACCAATATCGCCCGCGAGTTGGGCTTCTGAGGACTAGCCATGACCGCCGGCGCCAGCCTGAACATTGAACGCCGCCCAGTGGGCGAGCAGGTCACCGACCACATCCGCCGCCTGATTTTAAGCGGCGAATTGCCGCCGGGCTCGCGTCTGGTGGGCAAGCACCTGGCCGAGGAGTTGGGCATCAGCCGCACCCCCGTGCGCGAGGCCCTGCACCGCCTGGCTCAGGAGAACCTGGTGGTGCGGCGCGACACCGGCGGCTTCGAGGTGCGCCCCCTGTCGGCCAAGGAAGTCGAGGAGGTGGTGGGCGTGCGCGCGGCCCTGGAATCCTACGCCATGGAGCTGGCCGCCCAGCGCATCAGCCCCCAGGTGCTTCAGTCCCTGCGCCGCAACGTGGAGGATTATGCCCAGGCCCTAAAGCAAAAAAAGACTCTGCGCCTGGTCAAGCTCAATACCGCCTTCCACGAGACGGTGTACGAAGCCGCCGGCTCGCGGGTGCTGCGCGGCCAGATCAATGACCTGGCCGAGATACTGCACCGCTTCCGGGTGGCGCTCTTGAGCGAGCCCGAGGTGGCGGCCCGCTCCCTCAAGGACCATCGGCGGCTCCTGGAGGCTTTGAGCAAGGGCGACTCACGCACCGCCGGACGTATCTGCCGCGAGCACGTGTTGGCCGGCGGGGAGTGGATAGTGGCTCGCCTGCACGAGCAGCAGCAGGGGGAAGGCTAGGCATGGCCAGCGCCGCGAACAAGCAGACGCCCCCAAGGGTGCTGGTGGCCAAGCCCGGCCTGGATGGCCACGACCGCGGGGCCAAGGTGGTGGCCTACGCCCTGCGCGAGGCGGGCATGGAGGTGATCTACGGCGGCCTGCACCAGAGTACCGAGCAAATCCTGCAAACCGCCTTGCAGGAGGCGGTGGACGTGATAGGGCTGTCCATCATGAGCGGGGCCCACCTGCTCATCTGCCGCCGGCTCATGGAAGGCCTCAAGGAACGCGGCCTGGAACAGATTCGCGTGGTGGTGGGCGGGGTGATCCCCCAGCCCGACATCCCCCAACTATTGGCCTTGGGCGTGGCGGCGGTGTTCCCTGGTGGTAGCGCGCTACCAGAAATCGTGCAGGGCGTGCGGCGCGCGGCCATCGCCGGCCAGGAGGCCTGACCATGGGCGTGGCCAAGTACACCAAGGACAAGCGCGGCGCCATCCAAGAGGTGGAGCTGCACAGCGGCATCAAGATCAAGCCTCGCTACGGCCCAGAGGATCTGCAACGCGTGGGCTTCGACTACCAAGAGGACCTGGGCGATCCGGGGCAGTACCCCTTTACTCGCGCCCTGCATCCCTTGGGCTATCGCAGCCGCGAATGGACCGTGCGCCAGTACTCGGGCTTCGGCACGCC